>CAYPHP010000024.1:8568-14814 GCA_964410045.1 uncultured Acidobacteriota bacterium
CTCCATAGCCGCATGCGTCACCGCCGGACAGCGGAAATGCTCTTCGCGCACGACTTCGCTGGCGGCGAAGCCCGCGTCGAGGTCGCCGAAGCTGTGGTGATATTCTTTTTCGATGTTGTGGGGCCGCTCGTCGTGGATCAGATCCTTTTCCGCCTTCATCGCCGTCAGCGGATCGAGATAGGCGGGAAGTTCCTCGTACTCCACGTCGATCAAATCGAGCGCCTGTTCGGCGATCGCCTCGCTCACGGCCGCGACTGCGGCAACGTTGTCGCCGATGTAGCGGACCTTCTCGACGGCCAGCGCAGCTTCATCGTGACCGACCGGCAGAATCCCGTAGGTGTTGGGAAACTCCTTGCCGGTGGCAACTGCGTGGACTCCGGGTAGCGCGGCGGCGCGGCTGATGTCCAGACGACGTATGCGGGCGTGCGCCACAGTCGAGTGCAGCACCTTGCCGTAGAGCATGCCCGGCGCGGTGAGGTCCGCGGTGTACTGGGCTACGCCGGAGACCCGCGCCCGGCCGTCGAGCATCGGAGTGGGCTTGCCGATTACCGTAAACTCTGGCATGCATACCTCACTGCGCGGCAAATCTGCATGTAGCCGGTGCAACGGCAGATGTTTCCGGAAATCGCTGCGCGCACCTGTTCGTCGCTCGGATCCCCTTCGACGGCCAGCAGTGCGTGCAGAGACATGATCATCCCCGGCGTGCAGAACCCGCATTGCGCTCCGCCCTCGCGGACAAATCCTTCCTGCAACGCGGCCAGCTCGCCCCGCGTGGCCAGGCTTTCGATGGTTTGGATGTCCGCATCCTGGTAGCTGGCCGCCAGCATCACGCACGAAAGCATCGGACGCCCGTCCACAAGCACGGTGCAGGCGCCGCAGCTCGCGTCATCACAGGCGCACTTGGTCCCGGTGAGGCGCAGGTCTTCACGCAACACGTCGAGCAAGGTGGCGTTGGGAGCGGCGGCCAACTCCCGGGTCTGCCCGTTGACCCGAAGCGCGATGAGTTCCTTGGCCATCTAGTATCGCGGAACAGCCGCGTCGATTTCCTGGGACCACCGATCGATCCCGCCACTCAGACTGAGCGCCGGAACACCCTGCGCGCGAAGATAATTCGCCACGCTCAGGCTGCGCATCCCGTGATGGCAATACACCACGATCTCGCGGGCCTCGGCTTTCAACTCCTCGAGGTGTTGCGGGACCTGCTTCATCGGGATCAAGCGCGATCCGGAAATTGAGCACGCCTCGTGCTCCCATGGCTCGCGACAGTCGAGGAGCAGCACGCGGTCGAGTTTGTCTTTGAGTTCGTTCGGCGTAATCTGCGACATCTGTGGACTATTCTCCTGGTTTTTTCGGCGCGATCCAGCCGCCTTCCTTCATGATCGCTTTCAACCGCTGCCGGTCGGCCTCGCTGGGCAGGACATCCTTGAGGTGCTGCTCGTGCTGCTCTGCCGACAGCAGAGCGCCGTCTACGCTGTAGGGCTGACGCGCGTACTGGCCGATCCTGCGGTTGAATTTCATGTCCGGAACGTAGAGCTTGGGATGCTGCGGACCGAAGGTCTGCTCGAGCTGGCGGTTCATCGCCTGAATCAGGCCGTCGCACTCCTTCCAGAACAGCTGGCGGTTCCCGTCGTTGATCTCGTCGAGGTTGGCGTCCGCGTCATGCTTCTCCTCGTCGTAACGGCCCTTGACGCCCCAGATGTAGGCCCAGTGCGCCGAGCTGGAATGGTCCGTGCCGAACAGATCGTAGGCCGTCGGAATCCAGCGGTTGAAAAACTTCTGAATGATGTCGGTAGGAATACGTCCGGCCTTGAGAATCCGCAGCAGGCCGTTGTTGCCGGTGCCCAAGTGGAAGGCTTCCTCCTTGAGCATCGGCAACATGCTCTGGGCCAGCGGCAGGAACGCCGAGTACGAGAGCATGTTCAACTGAAACTTGCCGTCGCGGTCGATAAACTCGGTGTAGACGTAGAAGTCCAGCCAGTTGTCGATGACTTCATTGAACGACCCGAGCAAGCGGTTCTGCTCGAAGGCGCGGCGCTCGAGCTGCTTCTCCGCTTCCACCTTGCCGGTGCGTCCGAAGTGGTTCACCAGCAGGTAGCACATCTGAAAGCCGTGGCGCATTTCCTCGCGCATCACGCGCGCCAAGGCGGCCCGTTCGTGCTCGTCGGGCGCGCTTTCGAACAGGAAACGTTGTTGCTCGACGGAGGCGAACTCCGTGTCGCCCTGATAGACGATCATGTTGAGGATGGCGTCCCGAATGCGCTGGTCCGGCACGTGCAACAGCGTCTTCCAGCGATCCTGGCCCTTGTAGAAGCCGTGAGTGATGGCCTTCGTCTTGAGCTCGCCGAACTTGGCCTCGAACTCGTAGCTGGTGACGTCCGGATCGTCGATCCCGACGTCCTTCTGCCAGGAATGGAACAGGTCCACCCAATCATCGAACTTGTTGACGCGTGTTGCGGGCATAGTTTGTTGCTCCCTACGCTCTCATTGCCACAGAGGCACAGAGACACGGAGAACGAACCGGAACTTTCTACTCTGTGCCTCCGTGCCTCTGTGGCCAATCTTCATCCCAGATTCACCCAGACGCTCTTGATCTGCGTGTAAAGTTCGAGCGCATGCGCTCCCAACTCACGGCCGAAGCCGCTCATCTTGTAGCCGCCGAAAGGCATGGCCGGATCATAATTGTTGTAGGTATTCACCCAGACGGTTCCGGCCTTGAGTTTGCGCGCCGTGAGGTGAGCTTTCTTCACGTCACTGGTCCAGACCGCCGCGGCCAAGCCGTAGCTGGTGGCGTTGGCTTGCTCGATGGCTTCATCGACGCTCGCGAAGCTGAGTGTGGAGAGCACGGGTCCGAAGATTTCTTCGCGGGCGATCTTCATCTCCGGACGCACGTTGTCGAATACGGTTGCTTGCACGAAGTAGCCATCCATGCCTTCGACCTTGCCTGCGCCGCCGCCGGCTACAAGCTTCGCGCCTTCCTGCTTGCCGGACTCGATGTAGCCCAGCACCTTGTCTCGCTGCTCGCAGGAGACCAGTGCACCGAGGCGCGTCTTCGGGTGCAGAGGATCGCCTGGCACCGTCTTGTTGGCGCGATCCACGAGTTTTTCCATAAACTTGTCGTGAATGCTCTGCTCCACAAACAGGCGTGACCCGGCGGCGCAGACTTCGCCCTTGCCGTAGAAGATGCCGATGTGGGCACCCTTCACCGCGGCGTCCAGATCGGCGTCGGCGAACACGATGTTGGGCGACTTGCCGCCCAACTCAAGCGACACTTTCTTCACCGTACCCGCCGCCTCGCGCATGATGAGTTTGCCGACCTCCGTCGAGCCGGTGAAGGCTATCTTGTCGACGCCCGCATGACGAACCAGCGCCGCGCCTGCCGTGGGTCCGAAGCCGGGCACAACATTGAGTACGCCATCCGGCAGCCCGGCCTCGCGACAAAGCTCAGCGAAGCGCAGAGCCGTCAACGGCGTCTGTTCCGCCGGCTTCAGGACCACGGTGTTGCCGGTGGCCAATGCCGGGGCGATCTTCCAACTGGCCATCAGCATCGGGAAATTCCAGGGAATGATCGCGCCCACCACGCCCACCGGCTCGCGCAGCGTGTAGTTGAAGAACGGGCCGCGGACCGGCACCGTCTCCCCGTGGATCTTGGTGGCCCATCCCGCGTAGTACTGGAACACTTCGACGACAAACGGCAGGTCGACGTAGCGCGACTCGAAGATGGGCTTGCCGTTGTCGAGCGTCTCCAGGCGGGCCAGCTCGTCAATGTTCTTCTCGACCAGTTCCGCGATCTTCCAGAGCAGCTTGCCGCGGTCGGCAGGAGCCATCGAGGCCCACGGCCCGGTCTCGAACGCAGCTCGCGCCGCGAGTACCGCGCGATCCACGTCGGCGGCGTCGGCTTCGGCAACTTTCGCCAGGACCTTGCCGGTGGCCGGGTTCAGCGTGTCGAACTGCTTTCCCGACGCAGCGTCTTCCCACTTCCCATTGATGAACAGCTTCGTTGGTGATGTCGTTTCCGTTGCTGCGGTCATAGTCACTTCCCCTTGAACTGCGCGGGTCTCTTGTCCACGTAGGCGGCCAACCCTTCCTTGGCGTCTTCGCTGCTGAACAGGAGTTGCTGCAACTCGCGCTCCAGCGCCAGCGATTCGCCGAACCCGATCTCAAGCCCGCTCTGCACCGACCGCTTGATCCGCCCGACGGCGCGCGCCGCCTTGTTCGGCGTACAGAATTGCCTGGCGTAAGCCATCACTTCGTCCCAGTACGTTGCCGGGTCGGCGTCAAGGATCTGATTCACCAGACCCCATTCCAAAGCTTCTTCGAACGTGAAGGTCTGCCCGGTGACCATCAGTTCGATCGCCCGCGACTTGCCGATCAGGCGGGCCAGCCGTTGCGTGCCGCCGGTTCCCGGCAGCACGCCCAAGTTCACTTCAGGGAGCCCGATCTTGCCGGAGTCTTTGCGGGCCAGGCGGATGTCCGCGGCCATAGCGATCTCCAAGCCGCCACCGACGCAGTGCCCGTTCAGCGCCGCGATCACCAGCTTGGGCGTCTGCTCCAGGCGGATCAGCGTCTCGTTGGCGTGCAGGCAGAAGTAGTACTTGAAGGTCGGATCGGAAGTGGCCAGCATCTTGATGTTGGCGCCCGCCGAGAAGAACTTCCAGCCCGCGCCGCGCAGCACAATCACCTCAACCGCGACGTCGAAGCGCGCCTTGAGGACGGCTTCGTCGAGCTGGCGCATCATCTCATAGGTGTAAGTGTTGGCCGGCGGATCGTCCATGGCGATCACCGCGACGCCCTGCTCCACGGTGTAGCTGACCAGTTGCTTTTCGGTTACTGCCGTTTCCGTTGCGCTCATTGCGTTTCTCCTGATGTTGGATTCCGTGCAGAAAGAGGCCGGCCATCTGCTGGCTCAAGCCGGCAGCGGAGGGATCTTTGCGGGGATCGTGCCAGGTATAAATCCAGTTGATCATGCCGAACAAGCTCATCACCGCGACGCGCGCGTTCGCCGGATGCAGATCCTGCACCACAGCCAGGCAGAGTTTATAGTAGCGCCGCTTCAGGGCCGCGATCTCCGTGCTGCGCGGTCCTTCGAGCGTGTCGTCCTCGTGCGAAAGCACTTTCATCCGGGCCGGCTGCTCGAGGGCGTATGAAAGATGGGTCTCGAAGATCGCTTTGAGCCGCGCTTCCGGGGTGACACTGCCCGCCAGGCGCTCTTCCAGCCGTGCGATCAGCGACTCGAAGGCGTCCTTCTGGATCAGGTAGAGCAGCTCTTCTTTGCCCGAGAAGTAGTAGTAGAGGCCGGCCAGGCTTGTCCCGCAGGCCCGCGAGATGTCACGGATGGACGCGCCATCGTAGCCCTTCTCGCTGAAGACCCGGGCGGCGCAGGTCAGGATCTCCCCCAGCCGCCGGTCAAAGCGCGCGGTGCCGTTCTGCGGAATTGCGGTGGTCGCCATCTTTCTCCGGTTTCCCAGTCGGATTTGGCCCTATCGAACGTTCGTTCGAATTATTGCCCGGCTGGAATCCGTTGTCAAGAGGTGAAGGGGCGTCCGCACTTGCGGCAGCGTGCGCGCCGCCGGGCGTTCATGGTCCGGCAGCCGGAGCAGGTGATGTAGGCACTGGCGTACCAGTTGGTGATGAAGTACGCCGCACCCAGGATGCCGATCAACAGCGCGGCGTTAATGAGGAAGTCGGTCATCCAGATACACGATCTTTCCAGTAGCCTGGACGCCGTTTGAGATGAGCGAGAGCAACGATAACTATTTCGGCCGGGCGAATCCAATAGACCAATTGATATGGGAAACGATGGATGAGGACCCGGCGCGTCCGGGCGTCCGCCGAAACCGGGTTGCCAGCTTGAGGTCTGTCTTGCAGGAAGGTGAGGGCATCGATTACGGCGTCGAACAACTCTGCGCCGAGACCCCCGCGCTGCGCTTCGTACCAGCGAACCGCCTCCTCCAGCTCGAGAGAGGCAGGCTCGTCGATCCGGATCGGGAGACTCACCGCTTCAGGATCTCTTTGTCGATCCGCCGTCGGATTCGCTCCCAAGGCTCCAGCCGGGCGGTCCCTGCCTCAATCGCCGCTACGCGCCGTTCGATTTCAGCAGCCCAGGCCTCCTCCGCATCGGGATCCCCGGGTCCGTCAAGACTGGCCAACAGTTCCGTCGCCAGTTCGGCGCGCGATTTGGGATCGAGTCTTAGGGCGTCTGCCAGCACGGCCTCGGTGGACTTGGTCATGAATTCAATCTTATTCCCT
>CAYPHP010000025.1:0-14807 GCA_964410045.1 uncultured Acidobacteriota bacterium
CGATCACCGCGATCTTGATCTTCTTGGTGGTCCGCGCCAGCACCGCGCCCATCAGGTTGGGCGAGGGCATGTTGCCGTAAGCGTTCTGGTGATGCTCGTTCACGCACACGCCGTCGAAGCCCAAGCCTTCGGCCGCTTCGAGCTGGCTGAGGTATTCCTGGTACAGCTTGTGCCCTTCCTTCGGATCGTATAGCTCGTTCGGACACCAGACCCAAGCCGGGCCGTCGTAATCGGCCGGCAGGAACGGCCAAGACATCAGGTGAAACTGGAAGATGCGCATTACCCCTCCTCGAGCATGCTAGGATATCCCAAGTGTCCTCGACACCCGGCCCTCTCTTTCATCCTTACTCGCGCCTGTGCAGGATCAAGGTGCTGGGCCAAGACATGGAAGTTCCCGAGAAGAACATGCTCCTGAGGTGCTTCCAGTTTGTCGCTCCCGAAACCATCCCTTACGGGCGATTCTGTTGGAACGAGGAGTGCCAGTATTGCCGCGTGGTCTATCGCCGGGGCCCGGATGGGCAACCGCACCAGGCGCTCTCCTGCAAGTTGCTGGTCGACGACAATATCGAGATCCTGGAAATGGCCGACGAGCTGGTCCATTGCCTGAAGCCGGTGATGAAGAACAATCCTCCTCCGTGTTCATCTACCTGAGCGGATCCATCGAATACGCCGCCGGCAACGGCAAAGCCTGGCGAGCCGAACTTACGCCGTTCCTCGAATCGCTGGGCCATGAAGTCTACGATCCTGCGGCGGATGAAAAGAAGAACCTCACCGACGAAGAGGTAGCTTGCTTTCGTTCCTGGAAGGCCACCGATCCCGAGCGTTTCGCCACCGCTGTGCGCAAGATCATCCACTGGGACCTGAACATCGTGGAACAGTTGGCCGATTGCGTGGTGTGCTACTGGGATGAGAGCGCCGGCCGCGGCGCAGGCACGCAAGGCGAGCTGACTGTTGCGTTCCGGGCCAACAAGCCGGTGCTGCTGGTGACTTCCCTGCCTCGCGAACAGATCAGCGGCTGGATCCTGGGTTGCGCCACCATGGTCTTTGGGGACTTCGCCGCTTTGAAGAGCTTTCTCACCACAGAGACACAGAGAACACAGAGTGGTTTATAGTAGGTCCCTTATGAACATTGTGAAAGGCAACATGGGCTGGATCGAAGTGATCTGCGGCCCGATGTTCTCCGGCAAGAGCGAGGAACTGATCCGCCTGCTGAAGCGCGCAGAGATCGCCCGGCAGCGCGTGCAGATTTTCAAACCCATCATCGACGTCCGCTATTCTAACGACGAGATAGTTTCGCACAGTGACCTGCGCATCAAGTCCGAAGTGGTGAACTCTGCTGCCGAGATCATGGAACGGGTGAGCCCGCGGACCGAGGTGATCGGTGTCGACGAAGCGAATTTCATGGGCCCTGGACTTGTGGATGTGGCCACGCGCCTGGCCGACCTCGGCAAACGCGTGCTCATCGCCGGCCTGGATACCGATTATCTCGGCCGTCCGTTCGAGCCCATCCCTACGCTGTTGGCCCTGGCCGAGCAGATCACGAAGACGCTGGCCATCTGCGTGCGCTGCGGAAATCCCGCCAAGTTTACCCAGCGTCTGATCGCGTCCGACGACTTGATCGTGGTCGGCGCCACCGGTATGTATGAATCGCGCTGCCGGCGCTGCTTCGAAGCCGGCGTGCCCAAGGAGTCCGGACGGCTCAAGCTGGAGACAGCCGGCGCATGAGTATCGCCGCGCAAGCGCCCACGCGAGTCGACCTGGCCGGCGGCACGTTGGACATCTGGCCGTTGTATCTTTTCCACGAGCAGGCCCAGACCATCAACTTCGCCGTTGATCTCTACGCCAGTTGTGTTCTGGAAGCGCGTGACGACGGCGCCATCCATCTGGCCTCGCGCGACTTGCAGCAGCGGGAAACCTTCTCCGGGTTGCCGGCCCTGTTGCGCACCACGAGGTATCGCCTGCCGCTCCTGGCCCGATTGGCGCGCCATTTCGCTCCGGCCGGCGCGGGCATTGCCGGATCGTCCGCTATGAACATCGCCGTCTGCGGCGCGCTCAATCGCTTTACGGGCCAAGGACTGAATCTGATGTCTCTTCAGAATGTGGCCCGCAACGTCGAGGCCCAGGTGATTCAGGTCCCCACCGGGGAGCAGGATTATTTTCCGGCGATGTACGGCGGGTTGAACGCCATATGCCTGACGCCCGGCGGGATCCGTGTCGAGCCTCTCAAGACCGATTTGGCTGCTTTCGAGCGTCGTATCGCACTGTGTTACACCGGAGCACCGCGCCAATCCGGAATCAACAACTGGGAAGTCATGAAGGCGCACATCGACGGCAATCGCAAAGTCATCGGCAACTTCCGGCAGATCGCCTCGATTGCCCGGGCGATGCGTGTGGCGTTGGAGTCGAACGACTGGGACTCCGTGGCGAAGTTGTTGCGCGAGGAATGGAGCCATCGCCGCAAGAATGCTCCAGGCATCTCCACGCCGCTGATCGACCGCCTGATCACCGCAGCCCGTCGCAACGGGGCCATGGCCGCCAAGGTCTGCGGAGCCGGCGGCGGCGGCTGTGTGCTGTTCTTTACCAAGGACGGCGCCCGCGAACGCGTCGAGAAGACGCTGGCTCGCGAAGGCGCGCAGGTCCTGGATTTCCGCGTAGCCACCAAAGGGCTGACCGTAACTGGCCAAGCCTAGCTGCAACAGATGACCACGGCTCAACACAGATCATTTGTGGGCGCTGCCCTGTTTGCGCTGCTCTACGTCCTGATGCAGTTGCTGATGATTCCCGGCATGCAACTGCTGGTCGTGTCGCGAAGCAATCCCCACTTGGACGAGTTGCTCCTGGCGTCGGTCGTGGGACGACTGCTGGCAGTGGTTGCGGCCACGGCTTTCCTCTTGGCCTTGTGGGATCGGCGCCCGTTGACTTCCGTGGGCCTGTCGCTCGATTCGGGCTGGGCCACGGAGTTCGCCGTCGGGTCGGTGCTGGGTTTGGCGATGATGGCGGTATTGGCAGCCGTGCTGGTGACGGCCGGACAGGCGCGCATCGCCACCGATCCGGCGTTCTCGCCACTCCATTGGGCTTACCTGGGCGCGATCCTCTTCCTGGGCGCCGCCGCCGAAGAGTTGCTGTTTCGTGGATACGGCTTTCAACGGGTCCTGGACGCCGTCGGGCCGGCGGGCTCGATCGCCCTGCTCTCCCTGCTTTTCGGATGGGTGCATCGTGGCAATCCCAACGCCGGCCCCTTGGGCTTGGCCAATGCGGTCCTGGTCGGCATCCTGCTGGCCCTCTTCTACCTGCGAACCCGGAGGCTCTGGCTGTTGATCGGCCTGCATTGGGCTTGGAACTTTTCACAAGTTAGTTTGGGCTTTCCGGTGAGCGGGATTAAAATAGATCAGATGCCCCTGGCAGCCGTTCCTCTGGGTCCGCCGGGAATCAGCGGCGGGGCCTACGGACCGGAGGCTAGCTGGCTTTGCACGGTGGTGGTGGCCGCGGGATTCGCCGGATTGCTGTGGCGCCCGAAACCGGCGGTAGCACGAGGTTCGGAGGAGGGTTATGCGCCGTAAAAGCTATCTCGTAACCGCCGCCCTCCTGGTTTGCCTCCCCGCCCTGCCTGCCGCCGACAAGCTCCAGCCCAAATCGCGTGCGTTTATCCTGCGTGCCTTGCTGGCCGAGTTCGGGTCGCTGAAGAAGATCCTGCCACGGGGCAGCGAAGGACTGAAGCTCAAGGTGGATGGAACCATCGACGAGCGGGCCCTGGACATCCAAGTGGCCAACTACGGCCCCGCCGCACGGCCTGGCGAAGTGGCCCAGATCACCAAGATCGAGTTCCTGAACGACAAGATCCGGTTCGAGATCAACGGCGGCGGCAAGAAGAAGACCAAGTGGTATCAACGCATCGAGATGTCCGGCCCAGTCGGCGGCCGCACCGTAAGCCAGGACCTGCCGGAGGCCGTGGCCGGGTCGCAGATCACCTTGGACTTCGGTGCGCCGCTGCCGGACATGAGTCCGGACCAGGTGAAGGAGTACCTGGGTCCGGTCTTGGACTTCAGCAAGAAATCGGCCAGCCTGATTATCACCGACACCTGGCCTCCGGAGATTCAGGAGGCGGTGAAGAACCACACCATCGTCGCGGGAATGACCAAAGACATGGTGGTGGCCTCACGCGGCCGGCCCGACAACAAGATTCGCGAGAAGAAGCGCGGCGTGGAGCAGGAGACCTGGGTTTACGGGACCGTGCCCTCCAAGATCCTCCTGGTGACCTTCGAGAACGACGAAGTAGTGGAAGCCTCCGAGTACACTCCGGGAATCCCGGCCACGAAGGTGCCGCGCATGACCGATCCGCCCGCCAAGGAAGCCGAGGTCAAGAAGCCCCCGCAGTAAGGCCTTCCCTGCTGTGCTACGCTAGTTGTTTGAGTTCATCCAAATCATTCACGCAGAGGAGAGAGCATGGCCATCAAAGTCGGCATTAATGGGTTTGGACGCATCGGGCGGAATATCGTGCGCGCGTCACTGGGGCACAAGGATCTGGAGTTCGTCGCCGTAAACGACATCACGGATTCCAAGACCCTGGCGTATCTCTTCAAGTACGACTCGATTCTGGGCAACCTGAATAACGAGATCAGCCACGGCCCCGACTTCGTTCAAGTCGACGGGCACAAGATCAAGGTGTTCGCGGAGAAGGACCCCGCCAAACTCGATTGGGCCTCCGTCGGCGCGCAGGTGGTGGTGGAGTCCACCGGTTTGTTCACTGACGCGGAAAAGGCCAAGGCGCACTTGCGCGGGCCGGTGAAGAAAGTGATTATCTCCGCTCCGGCCAAGAACGAAGACCTGACCGTGGTGCTGGGCGTGAACGACGATAAGTACGACCCCGCCAAGCATCACATCATCTCCAACGCCTCTTGCACCACCAACTGCCTGGCGCCGGTGGCCAAAGTGCTGCACGACACCTTCACCATCCAGAGCGGCACCATGACCACGATCCACTCCTACACCAACGACCAGCGCTTGCTGGACCTGCCGCACAAGGACATGCGCCGGTCGCGGGCCGCGGCGCTCTCGATGATCCCCACCACCACCGGCGCGGCCAAAGCGCTCAAGCTGGTGGTCCCGGAACTGGGCGGCAAGCTGGACGGATTCTCGATGCGCGTCCCCACTCCGAATGTCTCCGTGGTCGACCTGGTGGTCTTCGTGGAAAAGAAGACCAGCAAGGACGCCGTAAATGCCGCCCTGAAGGCCGCCGCCGACGGCCCCATGAAGGGCATCCTGGGCTACACCGACGACGCCGTGGTCTCGATTGACTTCCGGGGCGACGACCGGTCATCGATCGTGGATTCGCAGATGACTTTTGTGGTCGGCGAGCACTGCGTCAAAGTCATCTCCTGGTACGACAACGAGTGGGGCTACTCCTGCCGCGTCCGTGACCTCATCCAGTTCCTGGCCAAGAAGGGCCTGTAAGGCGGTCGCCATGGCCAAACTCTCGATTCGTGATCTGGATCTGAAGGACCAGCGCGTCTTCATCCGCGTGGATTTCAACGTGCCTCTCAGCGCCGACGGCGTGGTCGAGGACGACACTCGGATTCGCGAGACCCTGCCGACGCTGCGCCTGGCCCTGAAGCGTGGCGCGCGCCTGGTGCTGGCTTCCCATCTCGGTCGTCCCAAGGGCAAGCCGAATCTCAAGTACAGCCTGAAGCCCGTCGCCGCTCACCTGGGCAAGCTCCTGGGCAAGGATGTGGCTTTCGCCTCCGACTGCGTCGGATCCGAGGCCGAAGCTCTCGCGCTCGGCCTTCGCACCGGTGACGTCCTGCTGTTGGAGAACGTCCGCTTCCATCCCGAGGAAGAAGCCAACGACGCCGGCTTTGCCCGGCGTCTGGGCGCTCTTTGCGACCTTTACATCAATGACGCGTTCGGCAGCGCCCATCGCGCGCATGCCTCCACCGAGGGCATCGCTCACTCCGTGGCCCGTTCCGCGGCCGGGTTGCTCATGGAAAAAGAGCTGACCTACCTGGAGCAGGCCGTCTCCCGCCCGGAACATCCTTACGTTGTAGTGCTGGGCGGCGCCAAGGTCTCCGACAAGATCGAAGTTATCCGCAATCTGCTTTCGCTGTGCGACGCCATGCTCATCGGCGGCGCGATGGTCTACACATTCCTCAAGGCTCGGGGCGTCGACGTGGGCAAGTCGCTCGTGGAGAACGACAAGGTGGACCTGGCCCGCGAGTTGATGGCCAATCCCAAGCTGCGACTGCCCGCCGATCACGTGATTGCTCCACGTATCGAGCAAGGCGCGGAGATGCGCACGCAGTCCACCTCAGAGGCGGTCCCGGCGGATTGGATGGGATTGGACATTGGCGCAGCAGCGCTGGTCCAGTACAAATCAGAGATCGCTGCAGCCAAGACCATTCTCTGGAACGGGCCAATGGGCGTCTTCGAGATTGACCAGTTCGCCGCCGGCACCATGGAGATCGCCAAAGCAGTAGCCGAAAGCCGGGCCACCAGTATCGTCGGCGGCGGCGACTCGGTGGCCGCGCTGGCCAAGTCCGGCCTGACCGCCAGGATCACGCACGTCTCCACAGGCGGCGGCGCGTCGCTCGAGTTTCTGTCAGGAAAGGTCTTGCCTGGCGTCGCGGCGTTAAGCGAGAAGTCCTGAAACCACAAGGGCACAAAGGACACAAAGATCAAACCTTTGTGTCCTTTGTGCCTTTGTGGTGAGTGTCCTGCTACTCCAGCGCTTCTGCGACCTTATCCGCAAAGTTTGCGCCGGATTCGGTCCACAAGTGGCGCTTATGCGGGGGCAGGACCGTGGCCAGCTTGCGATTGAAGGCGATCAACAGGCTGATGTTGTGCTGATCGCCAAGGAACGGCGTTTCCAATCCCAGGTCGAACTCCAGGTGGCCGCGCTCTTCCTCGCGACCCTCGAAGTCCGGCGCGTAGGCGATGATTTTGACCACCTTGGGCCCGGCGGTCAGATCCCAGCAGACCACCGCCTGGTAGGCGCAATCGGAATGCCGAAATTGTGCAGCGGTTTCCACCGCCATGTCCACTTCGGCGCCCGCCGGAAAATCCTCTTCCACCGCCACCGGTTCGCTCCAGTCGACGGGATGCACGCTGAACGAGCGAATGCCGGGAAACGATTGGGAGAATGGGAAGCCAGCCAACGCCGCGCGCCAGGCCTTGAAAACGCTGGCCTCGTCGTACTGCTGCAGCCAGACACTCAGATAAACGTGATCAGGCATGGAAGAACTGGGCAATCTGGCGGAGTTTGTCGTAGCGGCGCGTGAGCAGGTCGGGAATGGGGATCGCCTCGAGGCCGGACATGGTTCGTTCCAAGGCTTCTTTGAGCAAGTCGGCGGCGCCCTTGTGATCTTCCTGGGCACCCCCGGGCGGCTCAGGCACGATCTCATCCACCAGCTTCAACGAAAGCAGATCCGGCGCCGTCAACTTCAACGCGGTCGCCGCTTTTTCCGCTTCGGTCTGGCTGCGCCAGACAATCGCCGCACAACTCTCCGGTGAGATCACGCTGTAGATGGCGTTCTCCTGAATCAGGACATGGTCGCCCACGCCCAGTCCGAGAGCGCCGCCTGATCCGCCTTCGCCGATCACGGTGACGACGATCGGCACGGGAAGAATGGCCATTTCCCGCAGATTGCGGGCGATAGCCTCCGCCTGGCCACGCGCTTCGGCGTCAATTCCCGGGTAAGCGCCCGGAGTGTCCAGGAACGTGAACAGCGGACGCCGGAACTTGGCGGCAATCTGCATCACTCGCAGCGCCTTGCGATAGCCTTCGGGCTTCAGCATGCCGAAGTTGTGATGGACCTTTTCTTTTGTCGAGCGTCCCTTCTGCTGCCCGATCACCACGCATTGCCGCGAACCGAACCGGGCCATCCCGCAGACCACGGCGGCGTCGTCTCCGAAAGCGCGGTCGCCGTGGATCTCGCTGAAGTCCTCGAAGATATTCGTAACGTAATCCAGGAAGTAGGGCCGCTGGGGATGACGCGCCAGCTTCACTCGTTGCCAGGGAGATTGGCGCTGGCTCAGGTCGTCGCGCAGATCTCCCACCAGATCCTGCAGCGACTGCAGCCGGGCCTGCGCGGCGGAGTCGTGACTGAGTTCCGCGAGTTCACGGATCTGCTTCTCCATCGCTGCCAGGTCGCGCCGAGTCTGTTCCGGGTCGGAGGGCATGAGCTTCGATTTGATTCTAGATGATCTGGTAACTTCCCTTGCCGCAAATCTTCTCCAGTGACTCCAGGAAGTCACGATCGGGACGGATGGTGATTTGCGGGTCCATGGTCAAGCGCGCTCCGGTCTCCTGTTCAATCAGCTCGATATGCACGCGTGCTGATCCTGGCTTGCGCTGGAACAACTCCGCGAGCCTTGTGGCATAGTTGCCGCCGTTGCGGCCCAGGCGGATGCGGATCAGGACGTTCTCCGCCAGCCGTGGCGGTTGCACCGAGTCGAGCGGCACGATGTCGGTCACGTTGATCTTGGGCGGCCCGTTCTCCTCGGGATTGATCCGGCCGCGCACGAAGACGGCGGCGTCCGGTTGGAGCCGTTCCGCAAGACGCTTGTAGGCTTCTGGAAAAACCAGCAGGTCGATGAAGCCCTGCAGGTCTTCCAAGCGGACCAAGGCCCAGGGATCGCCGCGCTTGGTCTTGCTGGCGCGGACGCTATGAATGAGACCGCCGAGAGTCACGTCGTCGCCTTGACTGCGCCCGTCCAGCGTGGCGCTGTCCGCGGAGCAGATCTCGCGCAGCTTTTCCAAGTACGCCGCCAGCGGGTGCCCGCTCAGGTAGAAACCCACGGTTTCTTTCTCGCCGGTCAGGCGCTCCGCCTCCGGCCACTCCGGAACGTTGGGTAGGCCGGGATCGGGAAGCTGCTCCTGGGGCAACGCGCCAAACAGCGAAGATTGGCCGGCCTGCCGGTCCCGCTGCAGATGGGTTCCGGCTTCGAGAGCTTTGTCCAGGGCGGCCATCAACGCGGCTCGCCCGGCCTTGCCTCCGGCTGGATTGAGCGAGTCCATGGCCCCCGCCTTGATCAAGCTCTCCACCAGCCGCTTGTTGAGCTGGCGTCCATCCACCCGTTCGCAGAATTCGTAGAGCGAACGGAACGCACCCCCTGCCGTCCGCGCTTCCAGGATCGCGGTGATGGAGTTTTCGCCGGCGTTCTTCACCGCGCGCAGTCCGAAGCGAATCTTGTCCCGGCCGTCGGGAGAAAAATTCAAGTCGCTCAAATTGATATCAGGTGGAAGCACGCTAACGCCCAACTCGCGGCACTCGTTGATGTAGCGGACCACTTTCTCAGTGTTGCCCAGCAACGCTTCCGAGGTCAGCAGCGCGGCCAAGAACTCCACCGAGTAGTGGACCTTGAGGTAAGCAGTTACGTAGGCCAGATAGGCGTAGGCTGCGGAATGCGACTTGTTGAAAGCGTAACCCGCGAACGGTTCGATGGCTTCGAACAAGTCGTCCACCTTGTCTCTGGGGAACCCCCGGGACACGGCGCCTTCGACGAACTTCTCCTTTTGCGCCTCCATTTGCGCCATGTCCTTCTTGCCCATCGCCCGGCGCAGCAGGTCGGCCTCGCCGAGGGAGAAGCCCGCCAGGTCATGGGCGATCTGCATCACCTGCTCCTGGTAGACCAGGATTCCGTAGGTCTCCGACAGAATCGGTTCCAGCTCGGGGATTTCGTAGGTCACCGGGCGGATGCCGTGCTTGCGGGCAACGAAGTCATCGATGTCCTTCATCGGACCGGGCCGGAACAAGGCGTTCAAGGCAATCAGGTCCTCGAGGCGCGTCGGCCGCGCCCGGCGCAACACGTCGCGCATACCGGAGGATTCAAACTGGAAGACCCCATCCGTCAGCGCCTTTGAGAACAGCTCGTAGGTGGGAACGTCGTCGAGCGGAAGGGATTCCAGGTCCAGATTCTCCCCTCGGTGGCGGCGGATCAATTCCAGCGCGTCGGTGACCACAGTGAGCGTTGCCAGGCCCAGGAAATCCATCTTGAGAAGTCCGAGCTTCTCGAGATCCTTCATGTCGTACTGGGTGACGATTTCGTCTTTATTCGTGCGGTAAAGCGGCAGCAGGTTCAGCAACGGTTGGGGAGCGATGACCACTCCGGCGGCGTGCACCGATGCGTTGCGTACAAAACCTTCCAGGCGCTGCGCCACTTCCACCACTTCCTGCAGGCGCTCGTCCTTCTCGATCGTCTGCTGCAACGTGGGTGACTGCTCCAGTGCGTCTTCGATGGTGATGTTCAGGACATTGGGGACTTGCTTGGCCAGCTTGTCCATGTCGGCGTAAGGAATGTCCATCACCCGTCCGACGTCCTTGATGGCCGCCTTCGCCCCCAGAGTGCCGAAGGTGATGATCTGGGCCACGTTCTCGCGCCCGTACTTTTGGGTGACGTATTCGATCACCTCGCCGCGGCGATTCATGCAGAAGTCGATATCGATATCCGGCAAGCTGACGCGCTCCGGATTCAGGAAGCGCTCGAAGAGCAGGCCGTAGTGCAACGGATCGAGGTCGGTGATCCCCAATGCCCAGCTCACCACGCTGCCGGCGGCTGAGCCACGGCCCGGCCCGACAGGGATGCCGCGCTCCTTGGCGAAGCGAATGAAGTCCCAGACGATCAGAAAGTATCCGGAAAACTTCATCTGCTGGATCATGGCGATCTCGAGATTCAGCCGCTTCTCGTAATCGTCCAGGGAGTTCTTCAGCTTGCCCTGCCCCGCCAGCCACTCCAGCTTCTCGCGCCGTCTTGCGAACCCTTGCCGAGTGACGTGCTCGAAGTAGGAGTCCAGGGTGTAGGCGTCGGGCACCGCGAATTCAGGGAACGGATTGGAGACCGCCTTCAGCTCGAAGTGGCAGCGCTCGGCGATGGCCTGGGTAATGTCCAGGACGTAGGGGATCTCGCCGAACATTACGGCCATTTCCTCGTAGCTCTTGACGTAGAACTCCTGGGTGGAGAACTTCAAGCGGCTGGTATCGTTCAGCATGCGCCCTGTCTGGATGCACACCATGGTGTCCTGCGCCTTGGCGTCTTCGGGACGCAGGTAGTGCGCGTCATTGGTGGCCACCAGCGGGATTCCCGTCTCCTGCGACAGTCGCACCAGCAGCGGGTTGATCTCTTTTTCCTGCGGAAGTCCCTGGTCTTGAATCTCCAAAAAGTAGTTGCCCTTGCCGAACAGATCGCTGAAGAGGTAGGCGGCGCGCTTGGCGGCGTCGTAGTTGCCGGCCATCAGCGTTTCGGCGATCTCACCCTTCAGACAGGCCGAGAGACAAATCAGTCCCTTGCTGTGCTGCGCCAGGATTTCCTTGTCGATGCGCGGCTTACGATAAAAACCCTCCAGGAATCCCGAGGAGACCAGCCGGGTCAGGTTGCGATAGCCTTCATCGGTCTCGCAGAGCAGGACCAGGTGGTTGTAGCGTTCCTTATCGTCGCGGTTCTTGCGCGACGTCTGGGCCACGTAGACTTCGCAGCCCACGATGGGGCGAATGCCGGCCTTCTTGGCTTCGTTGTAGAACTTGACCGCGCCAAACAGATTGCCGTGATCGGTGACGGCGATGCCCGGCGCGCCCTGCTCGGTCACCAGCTTGACCAAGTCCTCGACGCCGCACGCGCCGTCCAAGAGACTGTAGTCAGTGTGCGCGTGCAGATGGACGAAAGACTTCTTGGGCATGGAAGCAGACATTATATCGCGAGGAAGGCGGACGAACGTCCTACTGCTAGCGACCCACGGGCTTGGTAACGATGACGGAACGGGCCACGGTCAGACCGGTGTCGAGCACGTCGCCGGTCACCGTGACTTGATCGCCCTGGCGCACCGCGCCGAAGGGCACATCGTTGCCCCAACGCTTGACCGTGGCGACCGGCGTGACCAGGACTTCGCGTTCTTTGCCGGCCGCAGTGCGGACTCGCAGCGTCTCGCCCTCGATGGCTGTGATGGTCCCGGAGAATTCCCCGCTGAGCGCTTCGCTCTTCACCGGCGCTGCGCCCGGCCGCTCCGGCCGCTCCGGTGCTTCCGCTTCCGCCTCAACCGCGCGGTTCACCAGAATCTCGCGTGCCACCAGCAGGCCGCTGTCCAGCGTATCGCCGATCACGGCGACCTTATCGCCGGTCCGGAGTTCGGGGAGCACTTGGTCCACGTTGTTGGCGCGGGCGACGCGCGTCACTGAAGTGACCAGCACGTCCTGAACGCGTCCGCTGGACAATTGCACTTTCGCTTGTTCGCCCTTAACCTCGGTGATCGCGCCGGTCACGCCTTTCTGGTTGGCCGGTAACTCAGGTATCGGAAGATCCACAACTCGCGCCGGCGCCGTCGGCGCGGGCGCCGGTTCGGCGCGCACCGGTTCGTCCTTCACAACGGGAAGCGTGCCCTCGATCGGAGTGGCTACAGCACTCTCCTCTTTCCCGCCGCGTTCCTTTCGCCGGCGCACTTCCGGATGGGCCATGATCTCGGTGGCGTACGGACCCTTGCCCTTGATCTCTTTCAGTTTCGCCGCCACCGCGTCGCCTTCTTTCAGGTCGGTGAGCGTCAGACGCACCTTGTCCACGCGGACGATGGTCTTATCGTCCACGAAGAACAGCACGTTGCCGTAACCCAGCGTTCGCAGGAGGATTCGATCCGGATCGATGCCTTCCACATGGCCGGTTACGGTCTTGCCTCGTCCCAGCCATTCCGGGACCGGCATGCCCGCTTCTCCCATATCCGGTCGCAGAATCGGCGGACGGCGGACCTGTCCCTGTAGCGTGACTATGGAGAGAAGCAACAACGCGCAGACCCACCGCATACCATCAGTCTAGCCCAGAAGTCCTGGGTCCAGTTTCCATTTGACAAGGTCCAGGGACAGGCGTAGGGTCGAAGCAGGAGTGGTTCGCCGACCTCGGGAGGTGCAAGATGTCCGGTCGGAATGCCGTGCTGGTCGTTACCCCCTCACCGAACGACTACGATCTGATTGTTTCGAGTCTGGCCCCGGAACAACTCGAAGTCATGCCTGCACATTGTCTGCTGGAAGCGGTGTTGCAGCAGGTCGCCCATCCCGGTCCTTATGTCGTGGTCTACGACACGGATTCGGCCGAAGAGTGGCGCCTGGCGCTGCAGCGATTCCTGCTGGTCCGGCCGGAAACGCGGGTGGTCTTGGTTTCGCGC
This sequence comes from uncultured Acidobacteriota bacterium, assembly GCA_964410045.1. Taxonomy (GTDB): domain Bacteria; phylum Acidobacteriota; class Terriglobia; order JAJPHL01; family JAJPHL01; genus CAYPHP01. The sequence continues at coordinate 13,136 of CAYPHP010000025.1, forward strand.
CTGGCGGACGATCAAATGTGGATGGATGTGCTCGACGGCGGCGGATTCGACTTGATCATGAAGCCGTTCCAGCCGATGGAAATCCGCAGCGTGGTACGCGGGGCCATCGCCGGCCGCGTCAACTCAATGGCCGCGGCCTAGAAAGTCCGTTAATCCCCTTCCTCCCGGCACTGGCGCAGCACTGTCCTGAGGATCGAGGCCAGTTCCGGAATGCCATCGTCGCCGAAAAACTCGGCATGACCGCAGGAGAAAAACACGACCTCCACGCCGCCCTTGGCCAGCTTCTTCCAAGCCTCGGTGTTGTACATACGCAGGAGCGTTGAGCCGCCCCTGGATTGGAAGAGCCGAACCTTCCCCTCGTAGGGCTTGGGATGAAAACGCGCCGCCGCACGGGCGTGTGCGTCCCTCAACAGAAGCGCGCTCTTCGGAATCGGTTCGCCTTTCACGTACGGCTGAACATCCTGGCGATGGACGGCGCGTCTTTTGCGCACGAATCTGGCGAAGGTCAGCAGGGCTTGCTTGTTCTCCGCCCAGGTCGCCGACCGGAATCGGTGGAACGCATGAACCATCCGGTCGGCCAACAAGCGAGGATGGGCCAACAGGCTTTCCGTCGAAGGCAAGCTGGGGTCAAACACAATCAGCGACACCCGCTCGCCCTGCTGCCTCAAGAGTCGGCCCATCTCCAGCGCGACCAGACCTCCAAACGACAAGCCTCCCAAAAGGTACGGTCCCTTGGGCTGGAAGTCACGCAGGTCCTTCACGTAGCCCGCGGCGATATCCTCAACTCGACGGCTGTCCAACTGGTCCTCGGAGATGTCCGGGGCTTCGAAGGCGTAGAAAGGCTGATCGAATCCGACCGCGAATGCCAGGTTGCGGAAGATCAGGACCTTGCCGAGGCCGCCGTGAACACAGTAAAACGGGGAAAGCGATCCGGAACTCTGCACCGCCATGAGGCAGGACTGTGCTGGTTGCGCTCCCTGCTTCAGGATCGCTTCGGACAATTGCCTGACGGTGGGTGCTTGGAGCAGTTTCGCCAGCGGCAGTTTGATCCCGGTGAGCTTGGGGATCGCCGCAAACACCTGGGCGGCCATGATCGAAGTACCGCCCAGATCGAAGAAGTTGTCCAACGGTCCGATCGGCCGGACGTGGAGCACGGATTCCCACAGCGTGATTAAGTCTGCTTCCAGGGGAGTCAGCGGCGGACCGCCGGCTGCCTCGACCGGCCGATCCATGGCCGGAGCCGGGAGCGCCTTGCGGTTCACCTTGCCACTCGGGGTTAAGGGCAACGCGTCGAGGAACACAACGCTGCTGGGGACCATGTAGTCCGGGAGGCGCGCAGCCAGAAAGGATCGGATCTCCGCCGACGAGGGCGGTGGTTGGGCACTCGACGCCAAGTAAGCAACCAAGCGCGGGTTGCCGGGCGAATCCTCGCGGAGGGCGACGGCGGCATCGGAAACTTCCGGATGCTGGCGCAGATGCGACTCGATGTCTCCGAGTTCAATGCGGAAGCCGCGCAGTTTCACCTGGAAATCCAGGCGGCCCAGGTAATCGATTCTCCCGTCGGGCAGGAAGCGCGCCAGATCGCCGGTCTTGTAGAGCCGTTTGGATCCGGCCTCCAGGGGAACCGTGACGAACCGCTCCTCGGTCAGTTCCGGACGTTTCCAGTATCCGC
>CAYPHP010000026.1:0-14547 GCA_964410045.1 uncultured Acidobacteriota bacterium
CATCTGCGCGTTGACCATGCGCCCTTCCTGCCAGATGACGTTCTCATACAGCGCGTAGCCAATGGCCTGGGCCACGCCGCCTTCGATCTGCCCCGCGGCAAGCACGGGGTGGATGACCTTGCCCACTTCCTGCAGATCATCCACAATCAGCATTTTGGGTTTCACGCCTGGTACGAAAGCACTACGAGTGCCAAACTCCTGCGGCCGGGGTGGAAACGCTAACTTCTTGTTCTGTGAGGGATTAGCAAACGGGGCCGGACGGCCTCGAACGGGCGGGTTCTCAGCTAGAGATTTTCGCCGGACCCTTTGGAGACAACCAGATCCAAGGACTTGATCTTCTTGTAAAGGGAGCTGCGGGGAACTCCCAACCGCTTCGCCGCGCGATCAACGTTGCCGCCTTCTTCTTCGATCACTCGCTGCATGTACTGGCGCTGCATATCTGCAAGGCTCAGGCTGGTGTCGGCGGCGCCGGAAAACGCATGGGAAGAACTGGGAGCGTCGGAAGCGAACTCGAAGCGCAGGTGCGGCGGACGGAGCCGGCCGTCTTCACTCAGCAGGACGGCGCGCTCCAGAATGTTGCGCAACTCACGGATGTTTCCCGGCCAGGCATAGCGCTGCAATTCGGCCATCGCGTCGGGCGTCAGCTCGGCGTTCGGACTCTTCAGGTCGTGCCGGATCTTTTCCAGCAGGCACTGTGCCAGGGGCGGGATGTCTTCAACCCGCTCGCGTAGCGGAGGGATGCGCAGCACCACGGTGCTGATCCGGAAGTAGAGGTCGGCGCGAAACTTGTTCTCTTTGATCAGCACGCGCAGGTCACGATGGCTGGCGGCGATCAGCCGCACGTTCACCTGGCGGTCACGCACATCGCCCAAGCGACGGAAGCGCTTCTCCTCCAGGACCTTCAGCAGCTTGGCTTGCACTACCAGGTCAGCGTCGCCGAGCTCATCCAGGAACACAGTGCCGCGGTGGGCCACTTCCAGCAGCCCGGTCTTGGAGGCGACGGCGCCGGTGAACGCGCCTTTCTCATGGCCAAAGAGTTCCGTTTCCAGCAGGTCCCGCGACAGTCCGGCGCAGTTCAGGTCGACGATCGCTTCCTTGGCCCGCGAGCTATTGCGATGAAGCCAGACCGCCAGCGTGCCTTTGCCGATGCCGGTTTCGCCCTCGATCAGGACGGGCCCGTCGGTGCGCAGGGCGTTCTCGGCCAATCGCGCCAGTTGCCGGATGGCGGAACTCGTGCCGATGAAGGCGTTTTGGGCCTCCCTGGTGTTCTTCGATTCCGTGGCCGTGACCTTCAACCGGTTGCGCTGATTGTCGAGCGCCCGCTCGAGAATCACATGCAGCGTGGAGAGTTCCAGGGGCTTGGTCAGGAAGTGCTCGGCCCCTTCCTTCATCGCACGGACCGCCAGGTCCACGGTGCCGTGAGCCGTCAGCAGAATGATGGGAATCGCCGGCTGGATGGCTTGGATTTGCGGCAGCAGGTCCAACGCGTTGCCATCGGGCAGGCTGTAATCCATGAGGATGGCGTCGGGCAGGGACTTGCGGCAGGCTTCCAGGGTCGTCGCGCAGGAGTCGGCTTCCATGATCGCGTAGTCGCGCGCTTCCAGGAAGCGCCGGACGGCGAAGCGAATCTGCGGCTCGTCATCCACCAGCAACACCGTGGGCTTAGCGGCCATCACTTCCCTCCAGCAGCGGCAGACAGACGTTCACCCACGCGCCACCATCGGGGTTGTTGCCCGCGGTGACTTGCCCGCCATGCTCCTCTACGATGCGCCGGCAGAGCGCCAGACCGAGACCCGGACGTCCTTCGCGGCGGCTGGCGAAGGGTTGAAACAGCCGGGCCATGTCCTGCTCCCGGAATCCCGGTCCCTCGTCGACGATCCGGCATTCGGCCCATTCCCGGCCGTGGATCGTCACCGCGTCGCCTTCAATGCGGACCGTACCGAATTGCGGCGAATGTTCGATGGCATTCTCGATCAGGTGGCGGAAGGCCTGGGTGATGAGCCGCGAATCCATCGGCAGCGGCGCCCATTCGGATCCTGGTTCGGTGACCACGCTGACGCCGCAGCGCTCGGCGAGCGGCCTGCACCCGTCGATGGCTCGCCAAATTGCCTGTCCCAACCAGCCGGGCGACGCATCCGCCTGCAGCGGCCTGCCGTATTCGAGGAGTCCGCGCATGATGGTTTCCAGCCGGTCGACTTGCTGGCGGAGGGGGTCGAGATACTCGCGGGCCTCGAGCGGGAATCCGTGGACGGCGTCAAACGCCTCCAGGGTGGCGGAGAGAACAAACAATGGGTTGCGCACGGTGTGGACGACAGCGGCTACCAGGGCAGACGTAGCCGCCGTGTTCTTGGCCCGGCTGTCCGCTTCCCGCTTCCCGAGTACCGTGGTCACGTCTTGGGCCAGGATGGTGTAACGCCAGTCGGAACCGGCGGTCTGTGCTGGGACGCCGGCCACGTGCCAGGTCCGGCCGCGATGGTCCTGAATGTCCTGGGTGATGGACGACGCTCCGCCCGCCAAACGCCCGGCTATCTCGTCGATGGCGATGCTCACGCCATCGTGATCGAGCAGAACGGACGCCGCCGGATTGATCCGCAGGCGTTGGCCGGCGCGATCCAGCAGCAGGATGGGAAAGGGAAGGGCGTCGATCGGTAAGGACCCGGACTCGACGTTCTGAACCTCATCCGCAAATGCGGTGGATCCTCCGACACTCCTATCGAGGCCAGGCATGTTTTTCACTCACGCAACAGTTCCGATCGGGATTATCGGGCGCCAACTGACTCCTGTTTTCGGGGCGCTCCCGATTTAACCCGATGGCGGCTTCGGCTGTCAAGGGTTGCCCCTGCTACCCAACTACCTCGGCGACGGCGCGCTGGCGGCTGTAGTCCAGGGCGATGTTCATATGCACTTCTCCGCTGGCGGTTTCGAAGAGCATCACCAGCGCTTCGCTCTTGCTGCTGCCGGCGTAGCCATTCTCGGCAGTGTGCAGCTCCGGCGGGAAGACCTTGAACCGGAATCCCTGGTTGTTGAGCAGGGTGATGGCGTTGCCGACCACCATGTTGGCCAGCTCGCAGACGGTCTCTCCGGCAAACTGCTCGGAAGGGTCCGACTCTTCGCCGGTCAGGGCGCGGGCCACGGCCAGGACCGCCTCACGGTCCAGGTCGAAGATTACGCGTCCTTCGATGTCGCCGCTGATGGCCACTGCGGCGGCGAGGCCCTTGCGACGATAAACTTCCTCCTGCATCGAGACGTCGCGAACCCGCACGGTGCCCTGGAGCGTCTCCGCCAGCACCGCGTCGGCGGCGTTGATGAACGGCTGGATCAGTTCGATCTTCATGCCAGCACCCGCTTGACTACTTCATGCAGCAGTTCCGGCTTCACCGGCTTCTGCACGAAGTGCAGGACGCCCTTGCCCAGGGCGTCGGAGATATTGTCCTGGTCGCCAACGGAGGAGACCATCACGATGCGGGCGCCGGGATGCTGGCTGATGATCCGGCCTGCAGCCTCGATTCCCTCCATCTCCGGCATGGTCACGTCCATCAGCACCACGTCGGGGCGCAGGCGGTCGTACTCTTCAATCGCCACGCGGCCATTGCCGGCTTCCCCCGCCACCACGCCTTCGAACATGCCCAGGATCCGTCCCAGGTTCTTGCGCGCAAAGATGGAGTCGTCCACCACCAGATACCGCACCGGCTGGCCGTCCTTCGTCCGCAAGCTCTTGTTGTCTTCCATTTTCATCGCTCCTTCATTTACGCGGCGTTGTCGATCCGCTGATACGCCGTTCCGTTGTTTTTGTGAATCATGCGGAACTTGTCGGTCAGTCCAAACAGGCTCTCCGAGTGGCCGACCAACAGGTAGCCCCCCGGACGCAAGCAGCGGTAGAACTTCTCGATCAGACGCTTCTGCTCCGCGCCGTCGAAGTGCATCATCACGTTGCGGCAGAAGATCACGTCGCTGGGCTGGGGTAGGAACTCGGTCTTCAGATTGTGCATGTCGAACTGGACCAGTTCCTTCAGTCCCGGCTTGACCGCATAGCGATCGCCGACCCGGTCGAAGTAGCGCAGCCGGTGGGCATACTCCACTCCGTCCAATTGGCGCTCGGTGTAGATTCCGGCCTGGGCGGTCTGCAGGGCCATGTAGCTGACGTCTGAAGCGACGATTTCCACTCGCCAGGGCAGCGGCACCAGGGGCTTCACTCGCGACGCGTCCGGCGCCGTTGGGACGCCCAGGTAGTACGAGGACAAGGCATCGCAGATCTGCATCCCCAACGAATAGGCTTCCTGACCCGTGGAACAGCCGGCGCTCCAGGCCCGCAAGTTCCATTCCCGTCCGGCGTGCTTGCGCCGCAGCAACTCCTCAAGGAGCAGGGTCTGAAACAAGTCAAGCTGGGGCTTGTTGCGGAAGAAGCCGGTCTCATGCGAGGAGATGCTTTCCAGCATCGCCGCCAGTTCCGACTTGCCCTCGCGGCTGGTCAGCAAGGTGTAGTAGCTATAGAAATTGTCCAGCTTCCGTGCTTGGAGCCGCTGCCGGACGCGTTCCTGCAGAATCGTATTGCAGGAGTCGTCAAAACAGGCCCCGCACTCCTGGGACAGTAGCGACTGCACCAGCTTCAGTTCCGCACCCGACAGTTCTACCTGCGTAGACAAGCTCATAGTCCCCCCGGCACATTGCACGCTAGGTGCCACTCCCACAAGCACTGGCATTCAGAGGAGAATGCCGCTCGAATGCCTGTTTCCAATCCACAGCCTGGACCGCGGCTGTCTCCGTCAGAGAATGCGCGCCGGGGCTGAAGCCGGGAAGCGCTTTAATCTGAACGGGCTGCGGGCTCTGGCAGGTTTGGCAACCGCCGTGCCCTTGACCTCGTCGGAAACTAACTTTGCGGGGGATATCTCAATGAGCCAGACAGTAGTCACGCCACTCAGAACGCTGAAGGATCAACCTTCGGCCCAACCGGTTGCCAAAACGGCATCTTTGCCCGCGGCCAAGCCGGCCACGAATCTCCGGTATGTGCCGTCGGTGCGAACGGTGTTGACGCCGGTCAAGCCGCAAGCGGCCCCGCTTCCTACGGCGCCTGCGCCCTCGGCGACCACTTCCGGGATCACTTCGTCCGCGGACCTGCTGGCTCGCATCGCAGGATCCGCCAACGCCGCGGCAGCAGCTACGGGTGAGGGCGAGATCAGCCGATTATTGACCCTCTTCCCCAAGGCCAAACGCGTGAACATTCCGATGCTGGTACGCGTCGTCACCGAAGGCAAAGAAGTCTGGGATTGGGAAAAGGACTGGATCATGTACGTGGGATCCGACTCCGCGATCTTCCCCTCGAACCTGCCGTTACGGGGCAATGAAACGCTGATGTTCCGGCGGCCCGGCGAATCGGATATGACCCCCGGAGTCGTGGTGGCCATGCAGTACGATGGCGCGCGCGTGATCGTGGCCGCCCGTTTCGTGAATACCCTGCCGGAGTGGCTCAACACCGTCGGGTAATTTCACGGAAAGTCAAAAGTCAAAACGCAATCGTCAAAAGGACAAAAGGCATAAGTACACCGCCTGCTGAAGCGCTCCGCTACCGTCGCGGGTCCGCACGAGCGGTTAGAGAATTGGCGACATCTTCCCAGCGGAAGAGCAGGAAGTTCCGGCCGCGGCTGTTCATGGCCACCATCAAGCCCGCGGGGAACGACGGGCCGAGCGGCCGCGAAGTCACCTCCAGGCCGTCGGTGGAATCGGCCCCGCCCCGCACGATCTTCAACACTTGACCATGGTCGTGAGGACGGCCGGGCTCGCCTTCGCGCCGGAAGACATGGTATTCGCTGTTACCGGCGATCTGATCGGTACACACGACGTAGCCCGTGCCGTCGCTTCGCTGATAGATGGCGATTCCTTCTCGGTCGGCGCGAAAGCCCGTGCGGGCGAAGTGCGCCAGTTCCGTGGCTGCCGCCGGGGAAGCGGGATCTGCGTGGTACTTGTGAATCCCGTTGCCCTCGTCGGCGTAGTAGACGTAGCCCATAGGGTCATCCACGGCGACCGCCTCAATCTCTCCGGCGCCGCTGAAGCTTCCGAAGTAGCGGACCCAGGTTGCCTTCACCCGTCCTTGGCCGTCGTCTTCTAATCGGTACTGGCCCAGATAGCCCTGGCGCGGACCGGTCTTGGGCGCGACGATGGCGAAGACCGCGCCGTCGCTGGGGCGGCGGTAGAGCGAAACGCCCATGGGCGCGGCCTCTTCGCCCGTGCGGTCGGCGAAGACGCGCGTCTGTCCCGGTGAGCTGACATCGCTGATTCCGCTGCCGTCTGGCGCGATCCGAAAGACGCGCAGTTGGCTCTTCAGGCGTTCCGTGGCCACGGCGATGTCGATGCTCCCGCCGCGCAGGCTCAATCCGTACTCGATGTCCACGTTGTTCGGGCGATCGAGTCCCGCGACGGTCTGCTGGATCTTGCCGTCCAGCTTGAAGACCACTAGGGCGCCACTGGGAGCTTGCGTCTTGTTGGTTCCAATGATCAGGCTGCGTGCTGGGTCCGTCGGGTGAACCCAGATAGCCGGATCATCCGCGTCATCACCCACCGCGTCGGTGGTGATTGCCGGGCGAATATCCACCGCTGTGGAGGGCGGACCAGCGCAACTAGCCAAGCCCAGGACCGCCAGCAAGGCGATCCCGGGTTGGCGGAGAGTCCATCCCATCAGAAGTTCAACCGCATCGCGAGCTGCAACTGCCGGGATGTGCCCGTACCGATCGTGCGGTTCAATCCGCTGTTGACCAAACCGAAGGACGCGTTGGGAACGATCACGCGCTGGCCGGACACCGTCCCGATCGATCCCAGGCTCACCGACGGGTCGCCCGCCTGGGTGCGGTTGAACAGATTGAACATCTCGAGGCGGAAGACCGCCGAGAAGCGTTCCGTGATGCGGGTGTCCTTCTGCAGGGAAAGGTCCACCTGCGCCAGGCCTGGACCGGTGGCGATAGCCCGTCCGGCATTGCCCCATTGCCGGAATCCTGGCGGCGCAAAGGCGCCAATGTTCAGCCACTGGGCGAACGTGGAGCCGCCCGCCGGGTAGATCGAAACCCCGGAAACCAGGTTGGGACGCGGAGTCCGGCTATTGCCGTCTGGCAGGTCGTCGGCGCTGCGCGTGATGGTCGGCGTCAGTTGGCGGCCGGTTCGCGCCGTCCAGATACCGCTCACCTCCCAGCCGCCGAAGATCTTCGAGGCCGGTCCCGAATTGAGCATGCGCTGACCCGGGCCGAATGGAAGCTGGTAGACCCAGTTGCTGGTGATCGTGTGGCGAATGTCCTGTGGGCTGTTGCCGCGATCGCAGGCCCGGCAGGCGACGTTCTGAATCTGCACGCTTTCTCCGCCGCCGGTGCTGTTGTCGTTAATGGCGTGCGACCACATGTACTCGGTGCCCCAGGTCAAGCCGCGCCCCGCGCGCCGGTGCAGAGAGAACTGGAAGGCGCTGAAGTTACTATGGCCGTCGTTCCGCTTCTCGTCGATCCGGCCGAAGGTCGGCAGCGGACGCACCCGTGTTACGGGGTCCAGGACGTTGACGTCGCTGCGCGCGGTCACCTTGCTGGCTGAACTGCCCACATAGCCGACCTGAGTGATGAATCGCCAGGGCAATTCCTGCTGGATGGAGAAGCCCCATTGGGCGCTGTAAAGATCGCGGCGGTCACGTTGCAGCGAGCGTGGCGTGATGCCTACCGCTCGTGCCGTTGCCAGAAACGGCGTCACCGGGTAGGCCAGTGCCGGCACTTCCGCGAGGGTCAGGGAGAAGCTCTCCGAAGTGTTGTCGAGGGAGGCGTTCTGATCGTCAATCTGGCCGGGACCGTGGTAGATTCCCGCCCCCAAGCGAAAGACGGTCTTGCCCTTCAGGGCCGCCGGCGACCAAGCCATACCGACGCGGGGATCGAAGTTGTTGCGATCGGGGAAATACCACGCGGTCCCGTGCGGGCAGAATCCCCGGCAGGCATTGATGTCGAACACGCGGTAGCGGTCGTTCAACCTCCCGGTTCACGCCGTAGTATTCGTAGCGCAGGCCGAGATTCAAGGTCAGGTTGGGCCGTACTTTGAAGTCGTCCTGCACGTAGGCGAAGTAGTACCACTTGCGGGTCCCGAGCACGTCGTTGCCGCCGGTGATGGCCACCGAGTTGACCCGGTTGGCGAGCAGGTCGTTGCGGCTGGAGAACGATACCGACAGGGCGTCGAAGGCCGGGTCGGCCACGTTCACGTGAGCCCGGCGGATTTCGCCGCCGATCTTCAAGTTGTGTCGGCCACGGGTGAGGACCAGGTTGTCGATGATCGAGTACGAGGTTCCGTTTTCGATCAGCAGATTCGTGTTGTTCAGGGTCATGAACCCGGACACCGCGATGGACTCGGCAAAGGGGCCGCGGTCGAAGCGGCGAAGCGTGGAACGATTGACGCCCGCCTTCACCTCGTTGACCAGCGTCGGGCTGAAGACGCGTTGGTACTGCAAGACCCAGTTCGTCGGGCGGAAGAGACTTTCCCGCCGGTCGCTCTCCAACACCGAGCGTGGTTCGCCGATGACTCCGTCATCGGTATTGAAACGGGAATACATGCTGTTGTTGTCGTTAAAACGGTGGTCCACGCGGACGGCGCCGGAGTTCTCGTCCGTGGCCTGGCTGCGGTTGGCCTCGAACCGCGAGACGTCGACGTTGGACGTGGCTGCCGTCCCGACTGGATAGGCATCCACGAGCTGACGCACCGCCGGCGTCGTGGCACGGGCCCGGAAGGCCGCGCTGGGGACGTCGCCGCGCTGGGTGGTGGTGACTCGTTGCCGGAGTCCTTCGAAATTGGCGAAGAAGAAGGTGCGGTTCTTGAAGATGGGCCCGCCGATGTTGCCGCCGAACTGGTTCAAGCGGAATGGCTGTTTGGAGGTGTCGAAGGGATTGCGGGCGTCGAACTTGTCGTTCCTCAGAAACTCAAAGACGCTGCCGTGGAACTCGTTGGACCCGGACTTGGAAACCAGGTTGATCTGGCCACCGGCCCCGCCGCCCGACTCGGCCGAGTAAAGCGTGGCGTTGACCCGGAACTCCGCGATGGTGTCGGTACTGACAACCAGACGCAAGGCGGCTTCCTGGCGCGGATCCTTGACGCCCGTAGCATCCAGGCCATCGAACGTCCAGTTGTTGTCGTCGCGCGCCCGGCCGACGAAACGGATGGTCTGCTGGCTGCCGTCGCCGATGTTAATCGCGCCGGGGGCCAGGGCCATCAGGCTGGCCCAGTGACGCCCGTTGAGCGGAATCTCCCGCATTTGTTGCGAACCGATGACCGTTCCTACTACCGCCGAAGTGCTGTCCAGCGGTGCGATGACGCTCTCGACGGTCACTTCCGTGGTAACAGCGCTCAGATCCATGGCGAGGTTGAGGGTCCGGTTGTCGCCGACGCCCAGCCGCACGTCCGTCATGGAAACCGTTCGGAAACCGGGATGGCTGACGGTGACCGTGTATACCCCGATGGGCAGGAGAGAAAAGGTGTAGCCACCGGCTTCTCCGGACAGCACTTCCCGCCGGAACCCAGTAGCCGGTGCCTGAACTTCCACCTTGGCGCCTGGGACCACGGCCGAGGTGCGGTCGGTGACCACGCCGGTCAGGGTGGCCTGATCCACCTGGGCCGACACTAAGCTGCCAAGAGCCAAAGTCAGAAAGAGACACACAGATCGCAATGCCATGTCACCCTCCTCACGGCCATCCGCGACAACTGCCCCCCGCCGGTGGCCGATCTGCTGGGGGGTAGGGTAGCATTGCGCTGCGCCGGAAGCAATGTGGTTTTGGATAAAACGCAGTCAATCGCGCATGAAATCACGGAGACAATCTTGCCGTCCCTCAGCAAGCCGTAGCGAGAAAGTGAATCCGTGAAATCCGTGGTTTCAATTCTGCCGGCGGGCCGACCTCTACGTGCCCAGGACTTCCCTGACCTTTCTTGCCAGAGCTTCCAGCCGGAACGGCTTTTGCAGGAGTGTCGCGCCCTTGGCCAAAGCCTTGGGAAACTGGACAGCGTAATCGGGATAACCGGAAATGAACAGTACTTTGGTCGAGGGCCGCAACGTGGTCATTTGCTCGGCGAGTTCCGGACCGCTGGTTGTGGGCATCACGACATCCGTGATCATCAAGTCGATTGGGCCGTCGTGCCCGGCGCTGAGGCGGTGAGCTTCCTCGGCCCCATCAGCCGTCAGGACCTGATACCCCTTGGTCCGCAAAAACTCGCGAACCGTATTCCGCACCGACTGATGGTCCTCCACCAGAAGAACGGTTTCGCTTCCGGAAGCGGGTGGCGCTGCATTCATGGCCGGAAGTCGCGCATCAGGCTGATGGTCCACTTCTGGCAGAAAGATCTTAAACGCCGTGCCGTCCCCGGGCGTGCTGGTGGCGAGAATGTAACCGCCACTCTGTTTGACGATTCCATAAACAGCAGCGAGTCCCAATCCGGTACCTCTGCCCAGCGTGTTGGTGGTGAAGAACGGTTCAAAGATCCGGGCCAAGGTCTCCCGGCTCATCCCCGGTCCGTTGTCGGATACGGAAAGCGAGGCATAGCGTCCTGCGGGCAGACAAAAGCCGTCCAGTGCCCGACTTGCAGTCAGATGGAGAGTTGAGGCGGCGATCGTGATTTTCCCACCGGAATACAGGGAATCGCGGGCATCGGCCACCAGGCTCTGAAGCACCTGCTCGAGTTGTGCAGGGTCGATCTTCACGCGCACGGGCCGTGGATCGAGCTGAATCTCGAGGGCCAGACCTGGACCCGCCAGGCGGCGCAGCGCTTCACCGATCTTCTCGATCCCCGCTTGCAGATGGAGCACCTTGGGCTCCATCACTTGACGACGCCCGAAGGCCAGCAATTGGCCCGTCAGACGGTGTGCTTGGTCGGCAGCCTTGAAAATCTCCTGGACTTCATCCCTGAGGGGCCTGTCGCCGGCCGTACGCTTCCCGAGCAGCTCGCACTGACCGAGGATCACCGTGAGCAGGTTGTTGAAGTCGTGAGCCACGCCGCCGGCCAGGAAGCCGACGGCTTCCATCTGCTGCGATTGGCGCAGCCGGGCTTCCAGGTCGCGCTGTTCGGTTATGTCCACCATCACCCCGCGCAAATTGGTCACGCGGCCGTCCGCGTCCTTGACCACGCGCACGATGTCGCGAAGCCAGACAATTCGGCCGTCCTGTGCCACGGCGCGATACTCCAACCGGTGATCGCGGCCTTGCCGCGTGGCCTCCAGGCACAGGGCCGCGCTGCGGTCGCGGTCTTCGGGATGGAGGTGCTTGGCCCAGAAGTCCGGCTCACCGGTCCACTGCTCGATGGGGTAGCCGAGCATGGTCACCGCGCTCTGGCTCACAAAGGTGAACTGGAACGTGTTGGGATCGGCTTCCCAGACGATGGCGTCAAGCGTTTCCACCAACTCGCGAAACCGGTCTTCCTGGACTGGCAAATGCTTTCTCAAGAGTCAATTATCTGCGGTCGCCGTGCCTTCCGTAAATGGCACCGAAGTACCAACCCTTCCATGTCGATTTTGGCGACCCTGGTTCGTTACTATGCTGCACGACCATTTGAACGAAGGAGAAACCACATGAGGAGACATCTGCTTGTGATCGCCAGCCTGTTGCTGGCAACCGCGGCCGGCCACGCCGCTGACCGCAACGTAAAACTGGACGCGGCGGCCGCCTTCGCCCGTCTGAAGACCCTGGTGGGCGAATGGGAAGGGACCAGTTCCATGGGCAAGGTCCGGGTCACCTACGACTTGGTGGCTGGAGGCACCGCGCTGGTGGAACGCGAGACCGGCGAGAAGATGCCGCCGATGCTCACGGTCTACTATGTAGACAAAGGCCGGTTGCTGCTGACCCATTACTGCGTGGCCGGCAATCAGCCCCGCATGCAAGCCCAATCCTTCAATCCGGAAACGGGAGAGCTGGAATTCCAGTTTCTCGACGCCACCAATCTGGCCAGCCCCAACGCGGGTCACATGCGCAACGCACGGATCCGCGTCGTCGACAACAACAAAATGACCTCGGAGTGGCAGTTCTACGAGAACGGCCGCCAGAAGTTTGCCGAGACCGGGCAATACGCCCGCGTACGATAAAGGAGACTGCCATGCCACACTACATGCTGCTGCTCTACGACAATCCGACGGACTGGGAGAAGCTCGGTCCCGAGGAAATGCAGAAGGCGCTGGAGAAGTATATGGCCTGGACCAAGAAGCCGTTCAACGTGGATGCCAAGCGTCTGGGTCCCGATGCCGGCAAAGTGGTCCGCTCGCAAGGCGGCAAGCCGCGCGCCGCCGACGGTCCTTACAGCGAGGCCAAGGAGGTGCTCGGGGGCTACTACACGATTGAAGCAGCCAACTACGATCAAGCCGTCGAGCGCACGCTCGATCATCCGCACCTGGAGTACGGCGGCGTGATCGTCATACGACAGACCTGGGAGTGAGCGAGCCGGTCCAGACCGGTCCGCTACTGGAGCACTTGTTCCGGCACCAGGCGGGCCGCATCGTGGCCCACTTGGCGCGCGTGCTTGGCCCGGCGCATCTCGACCTGGCGGAAGAGACCGTACAGGAAGCGATGCTCCGGGCCTTGCAGACCTGGCCCTACCAGGGCGTCCCCGAAAACGCTGGCGGATGGCTGTTTCGAGTGGCCTACAACGTGGCCATCGACGCGCTCCGCCGCAATCGCGTGCTGGGCGAGAAGACCGAGGCCATCGTCGCCGAGCTTCAGCAGCGCTCGGCGCCACCCGACGATTCCGCCGTGAAGGACGACGAACTGCGCATGATCTTCATGTGCTGCCACCCGGAACTCTCGCGCGACTCCAGCGTCGCGCTGAGCTTGAAGACCGTCGGTGGATTCAGCGTGCGGGAAATCGCTCGCGCGTTTCTGTCCGACGAGACAGCCGTGGCGCAGCGGCTGGTCCGCGCCAAGCGCCAGATCCGTGACGGGCCGCTGACGCTGGAGTTGCCCCACCGCGGTGAACTCCGGCGGCGCCTGGCCTCGGTGCTGGACGTGCTTTACTTCATGTTCAACGAGGGGTACGCCGCGCACGAAGGCCAGGACTTGATTCGTCAGGATCTTTGCCGCGAAGCGCTGCGTCTCGGGCAACTCGTCGCCGCTTCATCAATGGCCACGCCCGCCGCGCATGCGCTGGTGGCGCTGATGGCGCTGCTCGCCGCGCGTTCGCCGGCGCGCGTCGACCAGGCCGGCGATCTGGTGTTGCTGGAAGCGCAGGACCGCCAGCAGTGGGATCAGCAACTGATTGCGATGGGATTCCATCACTTCGATCGTTCGATTGCCGGCCCGGAGGTCACCGAATATCACGTGCAGGCGGCCATCGCCGCCACGCATGCCCGCGCCATAGATCCGCAATCCGTCGACTGGCCGGCGATCTTGCAGCTCTACGATCAATTGCTGGCCATCAACGCCTCGCCCGTGGTGGCGTTGAACCGCGCCGTGGCGGTCGCCAAGGTCCACGGGGCGGCGGCGGCGCTGAGCGCGATTTCCGGGATTGAACTGCCTCGCTACTATCTGTTCCTGGCCGTGCGGGGTCATTTACTGCTGGAACTCGGGCGGGGCAGGGAAGCAGCCGATTGCTTTCGCGCCGCGCTGGAATGCCCGTGTTCCGAGCCGGAACGGAGATTTCTCCGGCGAGCCCTCGAAAAATGCTGAAACCACGGATTACACGGATTTCACGGATTCTATCTGCCTTTTGTCCTTTTGACTTTTGACTTTTGCGCTTTGACTTTTGATTTTCCGGGAAAACGATGACGACGCGCCTGAGTCCCGTTCTACTTATCATCACGGCCACGCTCCTGGCTATCGCGGCGTACATGTCTTTCTGGTACGCTCCCACCGAGCGGACGATGGGCGAGATCCAGCGCATCTTCTACTTCCACGCCGGATCGTTCTGGACCTCGTTTGTGGCCTTCTTCCTGAATGCGGTGGCGTCGGTCGTTTACCTGATCAAGCGGAACCCGCGTTGGGATTCGCTGGCCGCAGCGTCCGCCGAAGTGGGCGTGCTCTTTTGCACCGGCGGATTGATCATGGGCCCGCTGTGGGCCAAACCCGTCTGGGGCATCTGGTGGACCTGGGACGCCCGCTTGACCCTGACGCTGCTGCTCTGGCTGCTCTACGTCGCTTACGTGATGCTGCGCAGCTTCCTGCCGGACGGCGATCGCCGCGCGCTGATCTCGGCGGTCTACGGCATCTTCGCGGCGGCCGACGTCCCGCTGGTCTACATGGCCAATCGCTGGTGGCGGACGCAGCATCCTCAGCCGGTGATCGCGGGCGGAGAAGGCTCCGGGCTCAACGCCCAGATGTGGCAGACCGTGATGATGGCCTGGGCCGCGCTGACGGCACTGATGGTCTGCTACCTGATCGTACGCATGTCGATCGAGGAAGGACGCCGCCGCGTGGAAGCGCTACGGCGCGAACTCCGCGTGGAGGAACCGGCATGACGGGAATGACCGGATATCTCGTGGCCGCCTACGTCGCTCTGGTCGTCGTGCATGCGATCTACATTTGGAATCTCCAGTCGCGGGTGAAGGCGGTCCGGGAAGAGCTAGAGCGTTTGCAG
>CAYPHP010000027.1:0-14531 GCA_964410045.1 uncultured Acidobacteriota bacterium
CATGGGGTCCTCAGGTTCGACTGGTTTCATAGAATCACCCTCATCGGGTCTCTCTCACCCACTAGATTGATGCTCAGGACGCAGTGTTTTCACTATAACCCAGGCGTGCATCCCGCCATACAATGGAGGGAGCGAGGTTCATGATGCGGAAGGTCGTGCGTCTCTTGGTGGCTGTGGTTCTGTCGAACTGCGCACCGCTGGTCGCACAGGAACTTCCCCGCATGGGCGCCAACATCGGCTGGAGTTTCGTCTTCACCTGTCCGGCCAACGACGCGACGTGCGCCCCGTTCGTGGAATACGCGGCGGTGCCGGCCTACGCCTATACCGATCGCCAGGGAAACCGCACATCGTTTGCCAACTGGGTCCGCGACACCGCGCTTCCTGACCTCAAGAACAAGGGCATGAGCTTCATCCGCATTTTCTTCTCCCCGGGCACCGACGTGGGTTGCCAGGGATGCGGCTTCAGCGGCGCGGCCATCGGACACCGGCCGTTCCTGCTTCCTCGGGGCAATCCCTACAGCAACGGAAAGAGCTTTGCCACTCGCGCCCAGCCCCAGATGGAAGCGTGGGTCTACAACAACATGAAGCTGTTCTTCCAGGACGTGGCCGCGACCGGACTGGAAGTGGACTTCTCGCTGCATTACGACGAGAACTACGCCTACTTCGCGACCAATCCAGGGGAAGGCGGCTTCGTCGGTTATGACGCTCTGCGCGAAGCCTGGCTGAGCGCGGCGGCTGCGCTGGTGGAGTCAGGTGTGAACATCCTGCAACTGGAGCCGTCGCAGGAACAGCAGTTTTTCCAAACTTCGGTGGAGAATCACCCCGTCTCGCTGGAGTACACGCCGGGTATGATCCAATCGCGGGTGATCGCCCCGGGGACCTGGGGCGACAAGTCGAAGGGTCAATACGGCGTGGAGATGCTGGATGCCACGGTGGGTCCGTTGCAGCAGCGCTTCCCGCAGATCGCCGGGCGCATTTACCCGGGCCTGGAACTGCGCGCCGCAGCGGGCGCCTGCAACGTGAACACGTTCAACAATTGGGGCAACGGCCCCTGGCCCACCACCGACACGCAGAGCTACTACGCTTGGGCCATCTCGAGGAATCTGGTGTTGCCCTGGACCATCAACATCCACCGCTACGTGGGTCTGGACCTGAACAGCAACTTCGCCGAGAGTGTGGACCAGGTTCGGCAGGCGTTCGACGATCTGTACGCCTTCCACTCCGGGGACCGCGCCGCCGCGTCCACGCGCTGCGCCAGCCAGCCGGTGTCGCCGCAACCGTTCAGCGCGCCGCCGCTGGTGATCTTCGGGGAGACCAACTCCACCGCGGTGATTGACTGGGCCGGGCTGGCGGTGATGACCGCCGGCTACCAGCAGTCACGCCTGGCCCAATGGCTGGGCGGCGGCTACCGCCAGACCATCCTGATGCCGTGGTTCTTCGGCCACGGCGCGGACCCCTTCGATCCTGAGAATGCCGTCGCCAACCTCCATCCTCGGTAGGGCCGTATTCTGGCTGGCGCTAGGCTGCGTAGCTGCGGCGCAAACGCCATTGATCCGTCCGGCGCTGGATCTCTCGGAATCCGAATTCCAGTTCGCCGCTAATCCCGGCGGACCCAATCCGCTGCCGCAGAAGTTCAAGATCCTCAACCGCGGGCCCGGCGCCCTGCAACCGACGATTAGCGTGTCGGCCGATTCGCCCTGGCTGCGCGTGATCCGCACCGGCGACTCTGCGACCATCAACGTGGACGTGACCGGCCTTCAGGAAGGTGCCTACAGCAGCTCGGTCACCGTCAGGGATGACGCCGCGGCCGACTCGCCGCGCCTGGTAAAGGTGAAGCTGCACGTGACGCGCCGCGTCATCACCGAGCCGGAGCGCCTGGATTTCATTCTGCCTCCCGGACGGGGTGGAAGTCGCGACGTCTTCCTTCCCGTGCAATCGGTGCCTTCGGGCGTCCTGCCCGGCTACCAGGCCCGGACGGCCAGCGGCGGAAACTGGCTGGACCTTACCCTGCTTCCGGAAGCCGGCCTGTACCTGCGAACCAGCGTGAGAAGTAATCTGGCGGAGGGAAGCTACACCGGGAGCATCGAATTCGACGACCGCGGTCGCGCCGCCGGAAGCCTGCCCGTTTCGGTTACCGTCACGTCGAAACCCATCCTGACGCTCGCTCGCACGCGGTTGACCGTTGAGACGTCGCCTGGCTTGGAAGTTCCCGATGATTACGTTGCGGTCCGCAATGACGGCAACGGCGTCTTGACGTGGATCGCCGCCAGTGATGTGCCTTGGATGCGCGCCAGCCAGCAGGACGGGTACCTCCGAATCAGCTTCGCGGCTGCGGGCCTCGATCCCGGAACGTACCGAGGCAACGTGGCCGTCAGTTCTGCCGTGGCGGTCAACGCCAATGTGACGCTCCCGGTCGAGTTGACGGTTTCGGCGCGCGGCCGACCGGCGTTGAAAGTTGAAGGTGCCGTCGACGCCGCGAATTATTGCGGGCGGTCCTGGTGCTACCTGGCCCCAGGGTCCCTGGCCACGCTGTTTGGATCCCAACTCAGCTACACGACGGTAGGCGCGACGGCGCTGCCTTTGTCCACGACGCTGGGAACCACGCGCGTGCTGGTGAATGGCGCACCGGCTGAGTTGCTCTATGCATCCTACGGTCAAGTGAACTTCCGGCTGCCGGATGCTCTGCCGCCAGGCGGGCGATGGTTCATCGCCGTCGAGCGCGACGGCCAAGTCGGCAATGTGATCACCGCGCGAGCCACCACCGCAGCGCCCGCGGTCTTCACCGCGAATCAGAGCGGTCTGGGGCAGGGCGCGGTGCTGGCGGCGGGAACGGGCCAACTGGCTGACGCCACCCATCCAGTCACGCGAGGCGGATTTCTGGAGATCTACCTCACCGGCCTGGGAGCAGGCTCTGGGCCGCGCCCGACGGTGTTGTTCTTCGGACCAGGGGTCGCCGGGAACATCGAAGTGCAAGCCACGTATGCCGGCCCGGCTCCGGGCTTTACCGGGCTGAACCAGATAAATGTGCAGGTTCCGCAGGGGTTGGCGCCGGGTGACCGAATGCGTCTTCAGGTACGTACGGCGGCGAACTTGCTCTCCAACGTGGTGGAGTTTGCGGTACGGTAGCTGTGCGGGACGGGCGGCTGATCCCGCTGATATAATCGGGGGCACGATGAAGATCCAAAAGTTGACGGGCGTCTTGTTGTTTCTGGCCGTTGTTGGGGCCTTGGTGACCACTGGCTGTGACCGCAGCCCCGAGGGGCGCAAGCGCAAGCTGTTCGCCAGCGGCGAAAAGTACATGGCGCAGAAGAAATACCGCGAGGCCATGCTGCAGTTCACAGGCGCCGTGCGCATCGATCCGAAATGGGTGCAGGCCCAGTACAACCTGGCCTTGGCCGCCCTCGAGAGCAAGGACTACCGCCGCGCGTTCATCGCTCTGCAGGCTACCGTCAACCTGGACAAGAAGCACGTCGAAGCCCATCGCCAACTGGCGACGATTTACCTGGCCGGAAAGAAGTTCGAGGACGCGCGGGACCACGCTCAGGCGATCCTGGATGTGAAGCCCGGCGACTCTCAGGCTCAGGAGATCCTGGCTTACGCCTACGCCGGCCTGGGGGACCTGGACACCACGGAGAAACAGCTTGAGGACCTGCTAAACCGCGACCCCGGAATGATGCAGGCCACGGTCAACTTGGCCCGGCTAAGAATGCGTGACAAGGATGTCGCGGGCGCCGAGCAGGTCCTGCGCTCCGCCGCGGAAAAGGCGCCCTCGGCCGCCAGCCTAACCGCACTCGGCAACTTCTACGTGATGGTGGACCGGAAAGACGAAGCCGAAAAGAACTACAAGGCCGCAGCCGCGAAGGACCCCAAGGCCACTGAGCCGCTCTATTCGCTGGCTCGCCTGTATGTGATCACCAACCGTATTCCGGAAGCCGACCAGATGGTGCGCAAGATCTCCAATGAGCACCAGGACAACGAGCATCACCGGAGTGCCGCAGCCCGCTTCCTGGTTTCCCGTGGGGAGACCGAGGTAGGAACCAAGGAACTGGAAGAGATTGTCCGCCGGTACCCTGAGGACCGTCTGAACCGCAACGCTTTGACCGCAGTCTATATTTCATCCAATCGCGTGGACCAGGCGGTGAAGCTGGCCGAAGAGGTGCTGGCGAAGAACCCCAAGGATGTCCAAGCCCATCTGGCCCGCGGGATTCTACGGGTCATGCAGCGGAAACCGCAAGAGGCCATCGCGGACCTGAACGAAGTGATCCATTTTCAGCCTGACAGCTCCGCTGCCCACTTCTATCTGGCTCTGGCGCATCTGCAAAAGGGCGAGCGCCGGCCGGCAACCCAGGAACTGCAGGACGCGCTGAAGTACCGGCCGCAGAATCTGCTGGCGCGGTTGGAGTTGGCCAATCTCCATATTGGCGACAAGGCTTATCAGGCGGCCTTGAATCTTCTCCGCAGCGCTCCGAAGCCGCAGGATCAGAACCCGCGTGTGCGCATAACGGCTGCAAGGGTCCTGATGCAAATGAACGATTCGGCGAGCGCCGAGCAGGAGTTGCGTGACCTGGCCAAGCAGGCTCCCGACGCCAGTGGCTTGCACACCCAATTGGGTTTCGTGCTGGCCCAGAAGAAGGACCTGAAGGGCGCCTTGACGGAGTTCGAGAAGGCCCTGGCGAAGAATCGCACCGACGTGATGGCTATGAACGGGTTGCTAAACTCCTACGTCGCGCTGAACCAGGTGGCGGCGGGGGAACGGGCGTTCGAGAAGATCGTGGCCGCCGACCCCAAGTACGGCCCGGCGGTGATGAGTCTGGTGAGTCTGCGCATCGCTGCCAAGAAAGGCCCGCAGGCTGAAAAGGAACTGCAGGCCTACCTGGCCCAAAACCCGAAGGACGACGCAGCTTTGGCCTCCTTGGCCCGGATCAAGTTCGCCAACCGGGATAGTGCCGCAGCGGAGAGCATTCTTCGGCAGGCCCTGCAGATTGCGCCGGACCGGGTCGATTATCGCGACGCCTTGGGGATGGCTCTGGAAGCCCAGAACAAGGTTACGGAAGCCATCGCCGAGTACCGGGAATCGCTGCGCCGCCAGTCCAACGATCCGGTTGCGGCGAATAACCTGGCCTGGCTCCTGGTGGAGAACGGTGGGAGTGTGGACGAAGCCCTGAAACTCGCCCAAGTGGCCAAGGAGCGAGCCCCGGAGAACCCCGCCATCAGCGACACGTTGGGGTGGATCTACCTGAAGAAGAACGTCCCGGGGACGGCCATTTCAGAGTTCAAGAACGCGCTGCAAAAGGAGCCCAGGAACCCCACGTTCAACTACCACCTGGGAGTGGCCTATCGGCAGACCGGCGACAACAACCTGGCGGCGAAGTATCTGCAGGCGGCTTTGGACATCAACCAACCGTTTGCCGACCAGGAAAAAGCCAAGGCCCTGCTGCGGTCGCTGAAGTAGCCAAACGCCCCGGTTGGCCATTGCTGGAATTGACACTTAGGCCCGCTTCCAGTATAGTTTTCACATACCTTGGATCTATGACTTCGCACTAGGGGATGTCGCTTCGGTCCCGAGACGGCAGCCCGCTCCCCCGGGTCTTCCGTCGATTGAAGAGTGCTCCTCTCCCGCGCGCATAGGTGCAGTACTTTCGAAAGGGGCCCCGTCGCAGCAAAACCCGTGGTTGCGGCGGATGGCAAGGGGATTCATCCCCGGGAGGAACGGGTAGAACATGGCGACCATCCCACACCGCCCGCAATCGGAGAAACAGGAGCGCGAGGCGGCCCAGGGCGCGGCTAGCGAAGGCTTCGCGCAACTTCTGGACTCATACTCCGGTGGATCTCTACACGACGGCGAACTGCTGAAAGGCCGTGTGCTCCAGGTGACCGATAACGAGGTCATCGTGGACGTCGGCTACAAGTGCGAAGGGCTAATCCCCATCCACCAGTTCCGCGGCCGCGAGAGCCAGACGCCGGTGAAGCCCGGCGACATCATTGACGTGACCGTGGAACGCGCCGCGGAGCGCGAAGGCTACGTCCTGCTCTCGTTCGAAAAGGCTCAGCGAATCCGGGTGTGGGAGATCATCGAGAAGGCCTTTAACGACCAATCGCCCATCACCGGCCGCGTCGTGGAACGGGTGAAGGGCGGACTCTCCGTGGATCTCGGCGTGCGCGCCTTCCTCCCCGGCTCCCAAGTGGATGTCCGTCCGGTGCGAAATCTGGATGCCCTCAAGGGACAGGACATTCAGGTCAAAGTAATCAAGTTCAACCGCAAGCGCGGCAACGTCGTAGTGTCCCGGAAGTTGCTCATGGAAGAGGAGCTGACGGCCCGCAAGACCGTGACCCTGTCGCAACTGGTGGAGGGCGCTGTGGTCCGCGGGGTGATCAAGAACCTGACCGACTACGGAGCCTTCGTCGATCTCGGCGGCCTGGACGGGCTGCTGCACATCACCGACATGTCCTGGGGCCGCGTCAATCATCCCTCGGAAGTGGTGCAGGCTGGGGAAGAAGTGGACCTGCTGGTGCTGAAGTTCGACCGCGAGAAAGAGCGCGTCGCGCTGGGTCTCAAGCAGCTCTATCCCGATCCGTGGCAGGACGTGGAGCACAAGTTCCCGACCGGCACGCGCATCAAGGGCAAAGTGGTCAACGTGACCGACTACGGCGCGTTTGTCGAGCTGGAGCCGGGCGTGGAAGGTTTGATCCACGTTTCCGAGATGAGCTGGAGCAAGCGCGTCAAGCATCCCTCCAAGTTCGTTCATCCCGGAGACATGGTGGAAGTGGAGGTGCTGGAGCTGCATCCCCACGAGCGCCGCATCTCTCTCAGTCTGCGACAGACCGAGCCGAATCCCTGGCACACTTTGTCGGAACGCTACCAAGTGGGCGCCAAGGTGGAAGGCCGGGTCCGCAACCTTACGGATTTCGGAGCCTTCATCGAAGTCGAGGAAGGGATCGACGGGCTGGTGCATGTCAGCGACATTTCCTGGACCAAGCGCATCAAGCACCCTTCCGAAGTCCTCAAGAAGGGTGACAAGGTGGAGGCCGTTGTCCTGGCCATCGACGGCGACAACCGCCGCCTTTCCCTGGGCATCAAGCAACTCACGCCGGACGCCTGGGAGAACTTCTTCCAAAAGTACCGCGTCGGCGACGTGGTGCATGGCAAGGTCGTGCGCACCGCATCCTTCGGTTCCTTTGTGGAACTCGAGCCGGGGATCGAGGGCCTTTGTCACATCTCCGAGGTTCAGCCTGACAAAGACGGCCAGCGCGGGCGCCGGGCTGCTCCGGTACAGAGGGACGAACCAGTCCTGGCTGTTGGCGCGGAGCTGGATTTCAAGATCATCAAGCTGAATCCGGGCGAGCACAAGATCGGGCTGAGCCTGCGCGCCGTCGGACAGGACATGGAGCGGAAAGAGCTGGAGAGCTATCTGCAGGAGCAACGCGCCGGCGGCGCCACTTCTACACTCGGTGATTTTATGAGTGCGAAAGACCGCGGCGGGTCCTCCGAACCCGAGGGCTAAGGAGGCCTGGTCTTGTCTTCCGACCGGCGATCGTCATTTGCAGCCTGGGTCCTGGCCGGGGGCAGCGCCTTCCTGCTTTTCCTGTTCGCCCTGTTTGCCGCCGTCTACGTGGCAGCCCGGGATGATGATCGTCTCTTTTCCCTTACCTCTGATCGCATCGGCCTGGTGGCCTTGGACGGCGAGATCTTCGGCTCACGGGCCGTCGTGGAAGACCTGGAACATTTGGCCAAGGACCGCAGCGTACGGGCCATCGTTCTGCGGCTCAACAGTCCGGGCGGGGCGGTAGCGCCCTCCCAGGAAATCTACGCAGCGCTACGCCGTCTACGCCAGGAACACAAAAAGCCCGTATGGGCGTCGATCGGCATTGTGGGCGCTTCGGGCGCCTATTACATCGCTTGCGCCGCCGATCGCATCTACGCCAACCCAGGCAGCCTCACTGGGAGCATCGGGGTCATTGCCGAGTGGTACAACTACGGAGAACTCTTGCAGTGGGCCAAGATGAAAGACGTGGTCTACAAGTCCGGCAAGATGAAGGATGCCGGTTCTCCGACCCGCGAGCCCACGCCTGAAGAGAAAGCCTACCTGCAATCGTTGGTGGAGGAAATGCACGGCCAGTTTGTGGCTGCCGTCGCCGAAGGCCGGAAGAAGAAGGTGGAGGAAGTCCGGGGATGGGCCGACGGCCGAGTTTTTACCGGGCAACAGGCGGCAAAGCTGGGTATGATTGACGGGGTAGCCGGCCTGGACCAGGTGATTGAGGAAGCCGGCAAAGCCGTCGGAATCAAGGGGCGGCCGCGCGTGGTAACTCCACCGCGGGAACGGCGAACCCTCTTGGACACCGTCTTTGAGGGCGTCACGCGTTTGCTTCCGCCTGCGGCGCGGGATTCCCTGGTTGCTCCGTACAGCGGTAAGATACGGTTTCAATATTTGTGGCGCTGATCTCAGGAAGGAGAAACACCTATGACCAAGGCCGAACTGATTGAAGAAGTATCGCGTGCCGTAGAGATGACTCGGAAGGACTCCGAGCAGATCGTGGACACCATCTTCGACAGTGTGGTTCGCGCCTTGCGCAGCGGAGATAAGATTGAGATCCGGGGCTTCGGCAGTTTCCGCACCCGCAAGCGTCAGCCGCGGATCGGTCGGAATCCCAAGACCGGCGCCAAGGTGGACGTTCCCGCCAAGAAGATCCCCTTCTTCAAGCCCAGCAAGGAACTGAAGGACTTGATCAATCGCGGTATCGCGCCTCCTGCTCCCGCCGCAGGTCCGCCCGTTGTCTGATGGATTATCTTTGGAGCCCTTGGCGTTTTCAGTACGTCAGTCAGGGTGAGCAGCCGGCCGGATGCATCTTCTGCGTCAAAGCAACCGAACAGCGGGACGTTGAAAATCTGCTTCTCCATCGCGGACGCCACTGTTTCTCGCTCTTGAACCTCTACCCCTACTCCACCGGCCACCTGATGGTGGCGCCCTACGCCCATGTTGCGAACCTGGCTGGGGTTTCTCCCGAGGGCCTGGCGGAGATGATGGAATTGGCGCGACGCGCCGAGCAGGCCCTGGAACAGGTCTATCGTCCTGACGGGCTCAACCTGGGCATGAATCTGGGCAAGGCTGCCGGGGCCGGCGTGGCCGGACACGTGCATCTGCACGTCCTCCCCCGCTGGTTCGCCGACTCCAACTTCATGACCGTGGTGGGAGAAACCCGGGTCATCCCCGAAGACCTTTCCGTCACGTATCAAAAGCTGAAACCCTTCTTCAACGCTTAGGCATTCACGCAAATGGTATGATGTTCCTCCTGGAGGGAACACTGTATGCGAGTTGCTGCCGCTTGCTTGCTGGTGGTTGTGCTGGCGCTGGGCGCCGCCGCGCAACAGCCGGCCGCGCCAGGCACCCACTTGAAGGTTGGGGATAAGGCTCCCGAGTTCAGCATGCGCGACCAAGAGCGCAAGATGGTCAAGCTGAGCGACTTCAAGGGCAAGACCGTGGTGCTGGCTTTTTACGTGCTGGCTTTCACCGGTGGTTGAACGAAGGAACTCAAGGCGTATCAGGCTGATATCGCCAAATTCGAAGCTACCGGCGCCCAGGTGTTAGGCGTCAGCGTGGATAGTTTGTTCGCCAACAAGAAGTTTGCCGACGAAATCGGAGTGAAGTTTCCGCTGCTCAGCGATATGACCCGCAAGGTATCCAAGGAGTACGGGATTCTCGATGAGGAGAACCAGGTCGCCCGGCGAACCACATTCGTCGTGGACGGCGACGGCGTGATCCAGCACATCGAGGCTGGCGGTCCGGCCATGGATCCGAGCGGAGCTCACACCGTCTGCGAGCGGATCAAGAAGAAGAGCTGAAGAGTGGCCGCCGGCAGTCTACCAGGTGTCATTGACACCATCCTGTTTGACGCCGGCGGCACCTTGGTGTTTCCCGACTGCACGCGTGTCGCCAACCTGATCGGCTGCAAGGGAGAAGACTGCGCCGACCGCCTCGCTGAATCCTGGTATCGCACCATCTACGCCTACGACGAGTTGCTGCTGGTGACCGGCAAGGACTGGCGCGGCCGTCCGGGCGACGGTATGTGGACCTGGTTTTGGAATCGCATGGCCGAAGCGGCCGGGTTGCCGCCAGTGAGCGAAGAAGCAGCAGCCGATATCGTGGAGTCCAACCGCACCAGTAACCTATGGGACCAGGTCAACCGGGAAGCAGAGCCGCTGCTGGAACACCTTACCGGGCGCTACCGACTGGGAGTGGTTTCCAACTCCGATGGCACGGTCGCCGCCACGCTCGATCGATTGGGATTGGCACGCTGGTTCTCCGTGATCGTTGATTCGGAAGTCGTCGGCGTCTCCAAACCCGACCCTGGCATTTTCCGTCACGCATTGGAAGCGCTGGACAGCGTTCCCGAGCGCACCGTCTACATCGGCGACAGCTATGCATTGGACGTGCGCGGCGCGTCCAACGCCGGGGTCCACCCGATCCTGCTGGATCCGCATGGCTTGCACCGGTATCGAGGCGTCCACTGCATCCAGGGCCTCTCCGAACTGAAGCAACTTTTCTGACTCATGCTGTACGACATTTCCCTGCCGGTCACCTCCCAGACGGTCACTTTTCCGGGCGATCCCACCATCCGTTTCCATCCTGCGTTGCGTCTGGAGCGCGGCGAAGTTGTGAATCTGACTGCGATGGAAATGTGCGTCCACACCGGAACCCATTTCGACGCGCCCTGGCATTTCCTGGACCAAGGCGCGCGTAGCGACCAGGTTCCCTTGGATGCGTTCCTGGGCCCTGCGCTGGTGATCGAGATTCCCGAGGTCACGGCCGTAGGGCGCGCGGAGTTGGAACGATTCCCGCTCGAAGGCGTCCAGCGCGTGTTGCTGAAGACCCGCAATTCCGCGCTGCTTCACGATTCGGTCTTCCATGAAGATTTCACCTACCTCACGAAGGATGGCGCGGAGTACCTGGTCACATGCGGCCTCCGGCTGGTGGGGATCGACTACTTCTCCATCGACCGTTTCCGCAGCCCGGACTTCCCGGCCCACCACGCCCTGCTGGGCGCCGGCGTGGTCATCGTAGAAGCGGTGGATCTCTCCGCCGTGCCGCCTGGGTCCTACGAACTGCTGTGCCTCCCGATGAAGCTGGTGGGTCTCGACGGCGCTCCGGTCCGCGCCGTGCTGCGCAAGTGAGTGTGATAACCTGCCCGCTTATGAGGCTGGGCTTGGTTTTGCTGGCGGCGGTTCTTGCGCAAGCCGCTACTCGCGTGGAGAAGACCTCTTACAAGGGCTGGCCGAACTGCTATCGCATCACCAACGGCACGGTGGAGTTGATCGTTACCACCGACGTAGGCCCGAGGGTGATCCGCTACGCATTCCTCGGCGGCGAGAACGAGTTCTTCGAAGATCCGTCGCAAGTTGGAAAGACCGGCGGCAGCGAGTGGCGCGCCTACGGTGGTCACCGCCTGTGGCACGCTCCGGAATCGATGCCTCGGACGTACTGGCCGGACAACGTGCCCGTGAAGACCGAATCCATTCCGGGCGGATTGCGCCTGATCCAGCCGGTGGAAGGAACCACGGGAATCCAGAAGGAGATTGATGTGCGGCTGGCTGACGAAGGCAGCCGCGTGCAACTGATCCACCGTTTGCGCAACCAGGGCCCATGGCCGGTGGAGTTGGCGCCCTGGACGCTCACCGTGATGGCCCCAGGAGGAATGGGCATCTTCCCGCTGCCTCCGCGCGGATCACATCCGGAGAATCTGCTCCCCACCAGCCGCATCGCCATGTGGGCCTACACCGACTTCAGCGATCCGCGCTGGCATCTCGGATTCCGTTATCTGCTGCTGCGCCAGGATCCGAAAGCCACGACTCCGCAGAAGATCGGATTGTCGGTTCCTGACGGCTGGGCCGCGTACCTGCGAAGCGACCATCTCTTCGTCAAACGATTCGCCTTTCAGAAGGACGCCAACTATCCCGACTACGGCGTGAACGTGGAGAGCTTCACCAACGCCCAGATGCTGGAGGTCGAAACGCTGGGACCGATGGCTAATCTCGCGCCCGGGGCCGTTGCAGAACTGGGCGAACATTGGTTCCTGTATCGCGGTGTGCGTTTGGAGATACAGAATGACGACGGCGTGATCAAGACGATCTTGCCGCGCGTGAAGGAGTCCGTGCCATGAAACGACGTAATGCTTTGATCCTCTCTCTCGCAGCTCCGGCGTTCCTGCCGGCGCAAGACACCGGCCGGCTGTCCGCATGGATGGCCCCGCGATGGGCTACCAGCAAGACGTACACTCTCGCTTTTGTCGCCAAGATGCCGGAAGAGCATTACGGCTTCCGGCCGGTTCCCGAGATCAACTCCTTCGCCCAGCAAGTCATGCACATTGGCGAAGGCAACTACCTGCTGGCCTCCGCGATAAAGGGAGTCCCCAAGCCGCAGGAACGACCAGTTCATAACCGCGCCGCGCTGACCAAGTTCCTAACAGCATCGTTCGATTACGCGGCGGAAGTGATCGGCTCCATCAGCGATGCCGCAGCCGGCGAGACCATTCCCTTCTTCTTCCAAAAAATCCTCAGGCGAGAGCTTTGCTTCCGCTTGCTCGACCATGTCGCTCATCATCGCGGGCAGCTAGTGATTTATCTGCGCCTGAAAGGCATCACCCCTCCGGACTATGCGGGCTGATATGAAGACCCTCTGCGTCTTTCTCTGCGTTCTCTGCGCCTCCGCGGTGAGCCAACCCATCCACAAAGCGGAACTGATCTTTCCGCAGGAGAAATGGCACAACCACGCGTCTTCGGTCGTGGAAATGGCCAATGGCGACTTGCTGGCGGTGTGGTATCGCGGCTCGGGCGAACGCAGCGCCGACGACGTGATCATCGAAGGCGCGCGCAAGATCAAAGGCGAATCGGCCTGGAGACCGCGCTTCCTGGTCGCCGACACCCCCGGCTTTCCGGACTGCAACCCGGCGTTGTTCATCGACGCCAAGCAGCGTCTGTGGCTCTTCTGGCCGCTGATCGTGGCCAACGAATGGCACACTGCGCTGCTGAAGTACCAAGTGTCGACCGATTATCAGAACGCGCAACGCCCGCCGCGCTGGGAGCGCAGCGACGTGATGCTGCTGAAGCCCGACACCATGGCCAAAGACGTAGCCGAGGCGCTGGCGAAACTGCCGCCGCCCACCGCCGAATCCGACGATCCGCGGGTCGCCGCCTACATCGCGCGCCTGAAGGAGCGCGCCGCCGACAAGTATTTCGCGCGCATGGGCTGGATGCCCCGCGCTCATCCCACTTTGCTGCCCTCCGGGCGGATCGTGCTGCCGCTTTATTCCGACGGTTATTCCTTCTCCCTGATGGCGCTCAGCGACGATAACGGGGACACCTGGAAGGCCAGCACGCCGCTGGTGGGCGCCGGCAACATCCAGCCCACCGTGGTCCGCAAGAACGACGGCACGCTGGTAGCCTATATGCGCGACAACGGCCCCACGCCCAAGCGTATTCAAATGAGTACGTCGCGCGACGAGGGCATGACGTGGTCGCAGTCCGTGGATACAGATCTGCCCAATCCCGGATCCGGCCTCGAAGCGATCCGCCTGCGCGACGGGACGTGGGCGATGGTCTGGAACGACACCGAGCGAGGCCGCAACTCGCTGGCGTTGTCCCTTTCCGATGACGAGGGCCAGACCTGGAAATGGAAGCGCTACCTCGAGAAGGAGCCCGCGGGCTCTTACCACTACCCCTCGATCATCCAATCGCGTGATGGGTTGCTGCACGTCACCTACAGCTACTTCACGCCGGCCGGCCAGGCCATCAAGCACGCGGTAGTAAATCTGGAGTGGTTGAAGGCCACGGAGACAAAGAAATGAATCCCTACATACGAATCACGATCGCACTGTTTTTTACCCTGACCCTGCTGGCGCAGGATGATCCCAACGCCGGCTACCGGACCAAAGAGGGCCGCGATCGAGTCGCGGCCACTTTGGACAACCCGACGCGCGCCGAGTCCATGCGTTTCCGCGAGCTGGTGACCATGCTCAAGGTGAAGGCGGGAGACCACGTCGCGGACATCGGCGCGGGAACCGGAGCGTTGCTCCCCTTCCTCTCCCAGGCAGTGGGCCCGAATGGCCGGGTTTATGCGGAGGACATTTTCCCGGACTACCTCGACCGGATCCGCACCAAGATCGTGAAGGAGAACCTGGGAAACGTCACGCCGGTGCTGGGTACCGAGACCAGTCCACTGCTGCCGCGCGGACAACTCAGCCTGGCGGTAACTGTGGATGCCTATCATCACTTCGACAAGGCCAAGGAAATGCTGGCTGGCATGCGCGAATCTCTAGCTCCGTCAGGACGCTTGGTAATCGTGGACTTCTACAAGAATGAAGGACCGGGACCGGGACACATCCGCCTGGATACTCCGGAAGTAATTCGCGAAGTAGAGGAGAACGGATTCAAGCTGGAGTCCAACACCAAGCTCAGCCAGCGGCAGTACGCGTTGGTGTTCACACGAAAATGAGACTCGCGGCCGTCTGGGCCGTGTTTGCCGTTGCGCTGGCCGCCGACG
>CAYPHP010000028.1:0-14408 GCA_964410045.1 uncultured Acidobacteriota bacterium
CGCGCCCGGCGTGCTGCGGGTCGTGGGCATCGACAACGTCAACAAGCGGATGGAGTCGCTGGGCCTGCCGGGTACCAAGATCTTCAAGAAAGTCTTCAAACCTGCCGACCGTCCGCTGACCGAAGAAGACAAGGTCTTCGGACTCGGCTCCACGACCCCCAAGGAGATGGTCCGGCTGCTGGAGATGATTGAACGCAGGCAGGTGGCCGACGCCGCGGGTTGCGAGCGCATGATCGCGATCCTGAAGAAGCAGCGCGACCAGGAGCGCATCCCGCGCTACATCGTAGGCGAGCCCAAAGTCTCCTTCGCACTCAAGAGCGGATCGCTCGATCAGCATCGCAGCGATGTGGGCCTGATCTACACGCCCTCGGGCACGATCGCGATTGCGGTGTTCGCCGACCAGTCGCCGGACCGCCGTTGGACCGTCGACAACGCCGCCACGCTGGCCATCGCGAAAGTCGCGCGCGCTGTGTACTCCGCCTGGATCCGTCCGCTGCCGCCGGTGGGCGGAGCGCCGGTCCCCGCCGCCGCTACCGAGTACGACCTGATTCTGCGCCGTGGCAAAGTGGTGGACGGCAGCGGCAATCCTTGGTTCTACGCCGACGTCGCGGTGAAAGACGGCAAGATCGCCCGGATCGGCACGCTGGCCGGAGCCAAGGCCAAACGTGAAATCGATGTCGCGGGCAAAGTGGTCGCGCCCGGCTTCATTGACGTACACACGCACGTGGAGGGCGGGCTCGATGAAGTGCCGACCGCCGACAACTTCGTTCGCGACGGCGTGACCACGGTGATCGCCGGCAACTGCGGCGGATCACGCGCCGACTTGGCCGAGTACTTCTCCAGCCTCCGCACCATGGGGATCTCGCTGAACCTGGGCTCGCTGATCGGCCACAACGCCGTCCGCCGCCAGGTGATGGGTCTGGCCAACCGGCCATCGACGCCGGAGGAACTGGAGAAGATGCGCGAGTTGGTGGCCCGCAACATGGAGTCCGGCGCCGTGGGTTTCTCCACCGGCCTGATTTACGTTCCGGGGACTTATTCCACGCGCGAGGAAGTGGTCGAGCTAGGCAAGGTGGCGGGCCGCTTCGGCGGAGTCTACGCCAGCCACATGCGCGACGAAGGTCCGGTGATCAAGGACGCCATCGAGGAAGCGCTGGCGGTCGGCCGCGAAGGGCGCATGCCCGTGCAGATCTCTCACTTCAAGATCGACACCAAGAGCATCTGGGGATCGAGCACCAAGACCCTGGCTCAGGTGGAGCAGGCGCGCCGCGAAGGTCTGGAAGTGACCGTAGACCAGTATCCCTATCGCGCTTCGTCTACTGGACTGCGCGCCAACCTGCTGCCGTCCTGGGTGCAGTCCGACGGCTGGGACAAGATGAAGGAGCGGCTCACCGATCCCGCGACGCGCAAAAAGATCGTCCAGGAAATGTCCGCCATGCTCAAGAAGAAGGGACGCAAGAACCTGGATTACGCGGTGGTGGCGCGCTGCCGCTTCGATCAATCACTCGAAGGCAAGAACATCAGCCAGATCAACAGCGAAAAGGGACGCAAGAAGAAGTTGGAGCAGGAACTGGAAACGGTTATGGACCTGGAACTCCAGGGCAACGGGCAGGGAATCCAGATGGTCTACTTCTCGATGAGCGACGAAGACGTCGAGCGGATCATGCGCGCGCCGTTCACCGCGGTGGCCTCCGACGCCGGAGTGATCCGCTTCGGAACCGGCATGCCGCATCCGCGCGGGTACGGATCGAATGCGCGCACGCTGGGGATGTACGTTCGGGAGAAGAAGGTGCTTAGCCTGGAGGACGCCATCCGCCGGATGACTTCCTTGCCCGCGCAGACCTTCCGTCTGCAGAACCGGGGCTGGGTGCGCGAAGGCTACGCCGCCGACCTGGTGGTGTTCGATCCGGACAAGGTCAAGGACATGGCCACGTTCGAGAAGCCGCATCAGTATTCGGAAGGCTTCGCCGCCGTGGTGGTCAACGGCGAACCGGTGGTGCTCGAAGGCCAGCATACCGGCGCGCGGCCCGGCAAAGTGCTGCTCGGGCCGGGGACCAAGAGTAACCAAGTTGGCTCGGTTGCCGGTAATGGTGGGGGCGGCAATTGACAGTGCCTCACACGGCGACAGATAATGAGCGCTGATACTATGAGCGATCCTGCCCAACTAGAACGTTTGCTCTCGCAGTCCCTGGATCAGTTCACCAGCGCCTTCAAACAGTTGCTGGGAGAACTGCGGGCCGGGGGAACGGCCGCTGCGGGCCCGGGTGCGTCGGCCGCGCCGATGACGACGGCCGCGGGGTCTGGAACCGCCGAGCTTCGCGCCGGCTTCGACCGCATCCTGGGCGCCGCCAATCAGACGGAGATCATGCAGGCGCTGCTCGATGGCAGCACTCCGTTCGCCGGGCGCAGCGCCATCCTGGTGATGAAGGGCGATCGCTTGAACGGCTGGCGTGGCCGCGGATTCACCGACGACGGCGCTGGGGTACGCGGGCTGTCCCTGGATGCAGGAGTGGCCAGCACCGCGGGCGCGCTGTCGGCGTCGGCGGCTGAGAGCATCTTCGGCGTGCTGGGCAGACCTGCCGGCGGACAAGCCTGGCTGGTTCCGCTGGTCGCTCGCGACCGGGCGGTCGCCGCGCTGTATGCCGATGGTGGATCGGGATCGAATCCGGATTCAGCGGCGTTAGGGCTGCTGGTAGAAACCGCCGCGATGCGTCTGGAACTGGGAGCGGCACGAGCGCCTGCCGCCGCCGGTGCAGCAGCCGCTGCGGCCCCGGCTCCGGTTGCCGCCGCAGCGCCACCGCCGCCACCTCCACCGGCGCCGGTCGAGGCTGCTCCACCACCGCCGCCACCGCCCCCGCCTCCGGCCGCTGCGGCTCCCTCTGCTCCACGTCGAGCCACCGGACCGGATCTCACCAACGTTCCGGCCGATCAGCACGACGTCCACAAGAAGGCCTTCCGCTTCGCCAAGCTCCTGGTGGACGAGTTGGCGTTGTACAACAAGGACAAGGTCGCCGAGGGCAAGGCCAAGCGCGACGTCTACAGCATCCTGCAAGAGGACATCGACAAGAGCCGCCTGGCTTACCAGAAGAAGTTCGGCAGCTCTCCCGCCGGCAGCGCGGACTACTTCCACCAACAGATGGTCGCGCAGTTGGGCGATGGCGATCCGGCCGCACTGGGCAGCGGCTATCCCGGTCCGAGTGCGTAATCCCGTATTGCTCTTGGCGCTTTGCGTGTCAGTGGCGATCCCACTGCCTGCGCAGGATCTGCCGCAACTCTCACGCGCCTACCTGGAACAGCGCACTCCCGCCGCGGAAACGGCGTTGCGACAGTTCGCGGCGTCGAAGAGCGGAGAACAGGCCGGAGCACTCGCCTATCTGGTCCTCGGCTACACCAAGTATCAGGACAAGGAGTTCGCGCCCGCCGTCGAGTACCTGCGTCAGGCCGTGAAGGTCAAGACGCGCGTCTCCGACTACGCGGAGTTCTACCTGGCGGCAGCGCTGCAGAACAACGCCGACCATCCCGGCGCGATCCCGGTGCTGACCGGCTTTGACGCGCGGAATCCCGGCAGCTACCTGATTGCCCGCGCGGCGATGGCCTTGGGCACAGGACTGGTCGCGACCGGCCAACCGCGGCGCGCCGCCGAGTGGATCAGCAGCCGCCTGAGTACGTTGCCGCGACCGGCCGCCGACGCGCTGCTGGCTAACGCGTGGGAATCGTCCGGCGACAAGGCCAAAGCGGAGAAGGCGTTCGCCGAGATCTACTACCGCTATCCGGCGTCGCCGGAAGCCTTGGAAGCGGAAACGCGCATGGCTGAGTTCCCCAAGCCCACACTAGAGATGCTGCAGGCCCGCGCCCAAGGCTTGTTAGACGGCGGCACAGGCGCTGCGGGCGCGGACCGGACACGCCTGCTCCGGGCGGCCAGTGCAGCCTTCGAGATCCTGGCCGACGTCGCCACCGGAGCGGTGAAAGACCGGGCGCAGGTGAAGGTGGGGCGGGTCCACTACCACCTCGGGCAATCGAGCCAGGCCAAGGCGACCCTGACGCCGCTGAAACCGCGCGATCCGGAAGCCGCCGCTGAACGCCTCTACTACCTCGGCGAGGCCAATCGCCGGTTGAAGCAGCCGGCCGCGTTCCTGGCACAAGTGAAGGCGCTGGGCGCTCAATACCCGAAGTCGCCGTGGTACGAGGAAGCCCTCTTCTCCGCCGGGAACTACACGCTGCTGAGCGAGGGTCCCGCCAAGGCTGCGGTCCTCTACGCCAAACTGGCGGAGTTGTTCCCGCAGGGTAAGTTCGGTGCGCAAGGTTACTGGAAGGTGGCGTGGAGCGCGTATCGCGAAGGGTCCAAGCAAGACGCGCTGCGGCTGATGCAGGATCAGGCGGCGAAGTTCCCGGCGACTCCGCAAGCGCCCGCCGCGCTCTACTGGGCTGCGCAACTAGCCGGCAATCCTTCGCCGGTGGCTGCCGGGCTGCTGCGCAAACTGGTGGACGACTACCCGCTGAGCTTCTACGGCGTGATCGCTCGCCAGCGGAATCCGGCGCTGACTCCGGCGGCGCGCCCGCCGCGCACGGTCAGTCCAACAGCGGCGGCCGGCGAGCGGCGCGAGAAGGTCGCGCTGCTGCGCTCGGTGGCGCTGCTGGACCTGGCAGCGAATGAAGTCCGCCAGGCTGCGCTGAACGACGCCGATAACCG
Source organism: uncultured Acidobacteriota bacterium (assembly GCA_964410045.1). Taxonomy (GTDB): domain Bacteria; phylum Acidobacteriota; class Terriglobia; order JAJPHL01; family JAJPHL01; genus CAYPHP01. The sequence goes on from CAYPHP010000028.1 coordinate 4,691, forward strand.
GGCCTTCTGGGCACTGGAGTTGGCGGCCATCGAGACCGCACGCGGCCGCCACGGCGCGGCCATCGGCGCGGCTCGCCAGTTCGTCCCGGACTACTTCCGCTACGACATTGACCACCTCCCGCGCCGCTACTGGGAAGCGCTCTATCCGCTGCCGTGGTGGGACGTGATCAAGGAGTTCGCCGCCAAGGAAGGGATGGACCCGCACTTGATGGCCGGGATCATCCGCCAGGAGTCAGCCTTTAACCCGACCGCGGTCTCGCGCGCCAATGCTCGCGGCCTGATGCAGATCCTGCCGTCCACGGGGCGAACCATGGCGCGCCGCATGGGCATCCAAGGCTACAACACCACTTGGCTGTTCACGCCGCAGGTGAACATCCGCATGGGGATCGTCTACTTCAAGCAACTGCTCGCCGAGCACAACGGAAAGCTGGAGGACACGCTGGCCGCCTACAACGCGGGCCCGCATCGAGTGGTCTCCTGGCGCGAGGCCAAGTACACCGACGACCTGGAGTTCGTCGAGTGCATCCCGTTCACCGAGACGCGAGAGTACGTTCAGATCGTGCTGCGCAACGCGGAGATCTACCGGCGCTTGTACAAGTAGGTTCTACTTCGCCTTGCGTCGCAACTCGTCGGTGAAGTTCAGCAGGAAAACCAATTGCGTGGAGGGTTTCTGCTGCCCTTCGCCGCTGGGTTGCGCCATGACCAGAAAGCGCTTGCCGCCGGGAGCGATGTCGAAATTCGGGAAGGTCCCGGTATCGAAGAACCGCCGTTCCGACCACAGTCGCGGCTTGCCGGCAGTGAAGGTATCGCCCGTCGTGGTGTATTCCGCGACCATAATCCGGCTGTCCTGGGTGCGATAGAAGAGTTCCCGTCCATTCGGCGACCACACCGGCATGAGCCCGCCGCCCGTGGAGATCTGCCACTTCCCGCCAGGACCCGGGAAAGGCCGCACGTACACCTCGGACGCGCCGGACTCCTGGGACGCGTAGGCCAGCCAACGACCATCTGACGAGAACCTGGGCTGCGACTCGACCGTTGGAGTAACCAGAAAGGGCTCAGGCTTTCCGGGCTTCGGGTGGTCGGGATCGCTCAAATCGAGCGGCATGATCCAGAGATCCCAACTGCTCTCGGGTCTCTGCTCCTGGTAAGCCAGCCATTTCCCATCTGGGGAGATCGAGAAAGGAAACTGTTGGTAAGCGCTCTCAGTCAGTCGTACTGCATCTCCGGCGCCGTCGGCACGCATCCAGTAGAGGCTCCCAATGCTGCCGCCTCGCATCGATGAAAACACGATGTGCTTGCTGCCGGGAGACCACACGGGGTAGCTATCAGCCTCCGGCGCAAAGGTCAAACGCGACATGGTATCCCGCTCCCACTCGTAGACCCACAGATCCATGTTGACGCCCGCAACGGTCAGCGCGATGCGTTTCCCGTCGGGGGAGAGGCGCGGGGTGAAGTAGCGCCCCTGCGGTGCTGAACCTGCTCGCAGTGGTGACGTCTTGCCGGCGCTGTCGAGCCAGACCAGCGTGCGTACTCCGCCTGACTCTCCGCCGCTTAAGAACGTGAGGATTCCGGTCTGGGAGAAGGAGAACTGAGCGCCGCCGTTTCCGGTGTTGCAGACCACCCCTTCCACTGCAGGCGACGCCGGGCCCGTGAGTTCCAACCGGCCAAGATCCATCGGAGCGGCGAACAGAGTGCCTTGATGCACGTACACAAGATGGCCGGCGGCGTTCCCGATGCTGCTGGGCAGGAAGCGCCCGTAGGTGGCGCCCCGTTGTAGCGTTGCTCGTCTGCCGGTGCTTAGAAGCTGGACGTCAATATGGGACTCGTCGTAATTCGGGCCGCTTGCGACGGTGAACAGGACCGCCTGCCCTTGGCTGGTGGACACAACTTGCGGCCAGCGATGAGTGCTTTCGACGTGGTCTTTGCGGAGTTCCGTAGCCGGCTTCGGCGATCCTCCGGCCGAGGGTACCTGCAGGAGGCCGCTTCTGGTGTCCGGCGCGAAGAGGATCTGGCCGTCCTCGCCCCAGCTTCCGCCGCGTGCATCGAATGCGTCGCAAAGGTTGATGGGCGCGCCTCCTTGGACGGTCGTCTTCTTCAGCTTTCCTTCGGCGAAGAAGGCCACCCACTGCCCGTCAGGAGAGAAGAAAGGGTCGCGCGGGTCCTCGGTGCCGACGAGCGGCGAGGCCTGGGCCTGGTCGAGCAGGCGTGTATAGAGCCGTGTCTTGCCATCGGGTCCGCGCCCGGCAAACACCACGCGCGATCCATCGGGCGAGATGATCGCGGCGGCCCCATAGCTCACCGCCGGTCCCAGCTCCGTCCCCAATTCCACGTTGAATCGCTGCAGCGGCCTGGCGACCGGTCGCGTGTTCTTCCAGAGGACGGCTAGCGAGATGGTCAGCACCAGGATCAACGCCCAACTGATTACAGATTGCAGATTGAAGATTGCAGATTGCCGGCCCGGCGCTGGCGCTTGTGCCTGTCCGGGAACCGTCCCGGTGACCAATGCCGCATCGCCGATGTCGCGCAGCCGCTGCTTGGGATCCTTCTGCAGGCAGAGACGCAGCAACTCCACAGGGCTGCCGGGCGGCAGCGCGCTCCAGTCGGGCTCCTTGGTGACGATGGCGGCCAGCGCGTCAGTGACCGTCTCGCCGCCGAAGCACTGCTTGCCGGTCAGCAGTTCGTAGAGCACGCAGCCGAAGGCCCACACATCGGTGCGGCGATCGATGGTACGGCCGCGCGCCTGCTCCGGCGACATGTACGACGCCGTGCCCAGGATCATCCCGGCGCGCGTCGCCGCCATGCTCAGCGTCGGCGAATTGGCCAGCGTCACCGCGGTCTGCGGATCACCCGCCAGCGCCTTGGCCAGTCCGAAGTCCAGCACCTTGACCGTGCCGTCCGGCGTGACCTTGACGTTGCCGGGCTTCAGGTCGCGATGGACGATGCCTTTCTCATGGGCGGCCTCCAGCGCGTCGGCAATCTGCCGCGCGACGGCCATGGCCTCGTCCACGGGCAGGGGACCGCGCAGCGTCTCGCCGGGGACGTACTCCATCACCAGTGCCGTTCCTTCGATCCCGTAGATGTGGGCGATGTTGGGATGGTTCAGCGCGGCCAGCACCTGCGCCTCGCGCTGCAGCCGCGCCAGTCGCTCCGGGTCGTCGGCCACCGCGGGATGGAGCACTTTGAGCGCTACGTCGCGGCCCAGCTTGCTGTCGCGCGCGCGGTACACCACTCCCATGCCGCCTTCGCCCAGCTTCTCGCCGACCTCGTAATGTCCGATGCGAGTCACGTCGTTCTGGGAGTGTACTGTATTCGGCGTGGTGGTGGTAGGATCTCCGGCGTTACTTCGCCTTGCGCCGCAGTTCGTCGAAGAAGTTCAGCAGAAAGGTCACCGGCCGCTGGGCTCGCTGGGGCTGGACCTCACCCTCGGGCGGCATCATCACTGCGAAGCGCTTGCCGTCCGGAGCCAGGTCGAAGTTGGTGAAGACGCCCGTATCCAGGAACCGCTTGTCGGACCAAAGACGGGGCCGCTCGGCTGCGAAGTTGTCGCTGCGGGCGGCATAAGAGGCCACCATGATGCGGCTGTCGGCGGTCCGGAAGAACAACTCCTTGCCGGTCCGCGACCAGGCCGGCATGACCCCGCCGTCATAGGAAATCTGCCACTTTCCGCCGGGGCGATGAAACGCACGGACATAGACCTCCGGTCCGCCCGACTCCATGGACATGTAGGCGATCCAGCGTCCATCAGGGGAGATCTGCGGGGCGACCTCGAGGACCGGCGTCCGCAGGAACGGCTCGGGCTTGCCGGGCTTGGGATGGTCGGGATCGGTCAGATCCAGCGGCAGGGTCCAGATATCCCATCCGGTCACCGGGTTCTGCTCGAGAAACGCCAGAAGCTTTCCGTCGGGGGAGAAGGACCCGGGCGCTTGAGCGTTCTTGCTAACCGTCAGGCGCACCGTCTCGCTCGCGCCGTCAGCGCGTGTCCAATAGAGATTCCCCACGCCGTCGCGGAGGGAGAAGAAGACGATGTGCTTGCCGTCCGGCGACCACACCGGATAGCGGTCCGCCTCCGGGGCAAAGGTCAGACGCGACATGGCATCCCGCTCCAGCTCGTAAAGCCAGATGTCCACGTTGGCGGTATCGGCGATGGTCACTGCCAGGTGCTTTCCGTCCGGAGAGAAACGCGGATTGGAATAGCCCGCCGGGACTGTCCGCAACGGCTGAGTCTTTCCGAATTGGTCCAGCCAGGCGATGGTTCGCGAACTCCCGGCGACTCCGCCCGTTTGGAAGACCAACATGCCTGTACCGGAGAATGCGAATTGCGCTCCGCCATTGCCGGCGTTCGTCATCACGTCTTCCACGACGGGGAAGCCGGGCCCGGTCAGTTCCAGGCGATTGAGGTCCATCGGCGCGGCGTACAGAGTGCCCTGACGGACGTAAAGCAGGTGGCCGGCCGACGGGGAAGCACCGCTGGGCACATACCGGCCGTAGGCGCCTCCGCGCAGCAACGTCTTGCGCTCACCGCTTTTCAGAGACTGCGCCTCGATGGATGCCTCGGCAAAGTTGGAGAGATTGCCGCTGACGGTGAACAGAACGGCCTCTTCCCCGGGTAGAGTTTGCGGCCAGCGATGAGTGGCCTCGTTCTGGATCCGGCGGAGTTCAGTGACCGGCTGGGCCGTGCCTCCGGCCGAGGACACTTGCAGCAGCCCACTCCGGGAGTGGCCGGCGAAGATGATTCGGTCCTGTGGTCCCCAATGGCCTCCGTGACTGTCAGGGGCGTCGCAGAGCGTTTCAGCGCCGCCACCCAGAACGGAGATCCTCTTCAGTTTGCCGTCCGCGAAGAAGGCCAGCGATTGGCTGTCGGGGGAGAAGAAGGGGTCGCGTGCGCCTTCCGTACCACCGAGGGGCTGGGGGTGCTGTTGGTCGAGCAGCCGGGTGTACAGCCGAACCTTGCCCTCGGAGTCCCGGGCCGCAAACACCAGGCGGGATCCGTCCGGAGAGAGGATCGTCGCCGCGCCGGCATGGGTTGTCCCTCCGGGGTCCATCCCGAGATCCTCGGTGAAACGCTGGAGGGGAAGCGGAGGCTTCGGACGGGTGACGCGCCACAACGTGAACATACTCGCCAGCAAGGCCAGCGCCAGCACGGCGCCGATTGCGGATTGGGGATTGCGGATTGCGGATGGGCGAACCGGAACAGCAACGACCGCCGCCGGCGTCGGGATCAGCCCGGCGTCCCCGATATCGTGAAGCCGAAGGTTGGGGTCCTTCTGCAGGCACAGGCGCAGCAGGGGAACAGGACTGCCCGGCGGCAGCGCGTTCCAATCCGGTTCCTGGGCGATGATGGCAGCCAGAATGTCGGCGGCCGTCTCTCCGCCGAAGCATCTCTTTCCGGTGAGCAACTCGTAGATCACACAACCGAAAGCCCAGATGTCAGTGCGACGGTCCACGGTCTTGCCGCGGGCCTGTTCCGGCGACATGTAGGCCACGGTCCCCAGGACCGCTCCGGGCTGCGTGCTGGCCGTCGCGGTCGGCGTGTCGTCGGGTGAGGGTGGCGGACTGGCAGAAGCAGGTCTGACCGGCCACGACAGAACCTTCGGTGTCGGCGTCGGCGAGTTGGTGACCGATCCGGTCGGCTCCTCCGAGAGCGCCTTGGCCAAGCCGAAGTCCAGAACCTTCACCTGCCCCTCGGGGGTGATTCTCACGTTGGAGGGTTTCAGGTCGCGGTGAACGACGCCCCGGTTGTGGGCCGCCTCCAAGGCCGCGGCCATCTGCCGGGCGATGGCCATGGCTTCATCCACCGGCAAAGGGCCATGCAGGGTCGTTCCCGGCACGTACTCCATCACCAAGGCGCGGCCTTCCAGTCCGTAGATCTGGGCGATATTGGGATGATTCAGCAGGGCCAGCAGTTGGGCCTCTCGCTGTAACCGCGCCACGCGCTCGGGATCGGACGCTACCGCCGGCGGCAACAACTTCAAGGCCACATCGCGGCCAAGCGTGCTGTCATGTGCGCGGTAGACCACGCCCATTCCGCCTTCTCCGAGTTTCTCCAGGATCTGGTAATGTCCGATTCGAGGTACGTGCGCTGGAACTTCGACGGAAGAATGCGGATCTGGCGCCATGACTCGCCCTCCCTTTCCGGGTCATCACCACTCGCCTTCGCGCCGAGGGCTTCGTCGAACGTCGGGAAAGCAACGGGGGGATCGCGGGCTCGTTCTTGGCGGGCCGCCGTGTCGGGTCGCTGTCCCGGCGTCCAAACAGAGTATACGCTCGCCATGACGCACCGGCGCAAGAACCTGACGTTAGGCAAAGATGGAGTGGCGCAGGCCTACTTGGCCTTGCGCCGCAACTCGTCGAAGAAGTTCAGCAGGAAGGTCACCGGGCGTTGGGCTCGTTGCGACTCCACTTCGCCCTCGGACGGCATCATGACCGCGAAGCGCTTCCCGTCCGGCGCCAGATCGAAGTTGGTGTAGACGCTGGTATCCAGGAACCGCCGCTCGGACCACAACCGAGGCCGCTCGGCAACGAAGATGTCGCCACGGGCGGCATAAGCGGCCACCATGATGCGGCTGTCCGCGGTCCGGTAGAACAACTCTCGGGCGGTCCGCGACCAGACCGGCATCATGCCTCCGCCATAGGAGACCTGCCACTTGCCGCCGGGACCTGGAAAAGGACGAACGTAGACCTCCGCCGTGCCGGACTCCAGCGACATGTACGCGATCCACTGTCCGTCAGGTGAGAATTGCGGGCTGACCTCCAGAAAGGTGGTGCGCAGGAACGGCTCGGGCTTGCCAGGCTTGGGACGGTCGGGATCGGTCAGGTCCAGCGTCATCGTCCAGATGTCCCATCCGGTCTGCGGACTCTGCTCGACGAAGGCCAGGCGCTTGCCGTCGGGGGAAAAGGAATCCGGCGCTTGGGCGTTCTTGCTCTCGGTCAGGCGCACCGTGTCGCCGGCTCCGTCCACGCGCGTCCAATAGAGATTGCCGACGCCGTCCCGCATGGAGAGAAAGACAAGATGCTTGCTGTCCTTGGCCCACACCGGATAGCGGTCCGCTTCCGGCGCGGACGTCAGGCGCGACATGGCGTCCCGCTCCCACTCGTAAATCCACACGTCGACGCTGCCGGTGTCGGCGATGGTCACGGCCAGTTGCTTGCCGTCGGGGGACAAGCGCGGATTCGTGTATCGCGCCGGGACCGGCCGCAGCGGCTGCACCTTTCCCGTACTCTCCAGCCAGGCGATGGTCCGGGCCGCGCCAGCCAGTCTCCCCGCTTGGAACGCCAGAATGCCGGTGCCCGAGAATGCGTACTGGGCCGCTCCGTTGCCGCTGTTGCTGACCACATCCTCGACCACGGGAACCGCCGGTCCGGTCAACTGCAGGCGGCCGAGATCCATGGGCGCGGCGTAGATCGTCCCTTGACGGACGTAGAGCAGGTGCCCGGCTGTAGCGGAAGGGCTGCTCGCGACGTAGCGGCCGTAGGCGCCACCTTGCACCAGAGTCTTGCGCTCGCCTCTCGGCAGCGGCTGCACGTCGATGGAAGCGTCGTCGAAGTTCAGCAGCGTACTGCTGGCCGTGAACAGAACCGCCTCGCCACGGGACAGAGTCTGCGGCCAGCGATGCGTGGCCTCGTTCTTGTCCCGGCGGAGTTCGGTGACGGGTTGCGGGGCGCCACCCGCCGCAGGTACCTCCACCAGTCCTCTGCGGGGATGCGCGGCGAAGATGATCCGATCGTTTTCCCCCCAACTTCCGCCGTGACCGTCGGGAGCGTCGCAAAGCGTGACGGCCGCGCCGCCCAGGACGGAGATGCGCTTCAGCTTGCCGTCGGCGAAGAAGGCTACCGACTGCCCGTCGGGCGAGAAGAACGGATCGCGCGCGTCTTCGGTCGTGGTCAACCCCTGGGATTGCCATTGATCCAGCATCCGGGTATGCAACCGGACCTTGCCGTCGAAGTCCCGCCCGGTAAAAACCAGGCGCGAACCGTCGGGCGAAAGGATCGTCGCCGCACCGAAACTGCTGGTTCCTACCGCGTCTCTCTCCAGATCCACAGTGAATCGCTGCAACGGACGCGCTACCGGACGCGTGGCCCGCCACAGGTATCCCAGCGCGACCAGTGCGATCAGCACAGCCCCCGCCGCGATCGCCGATTGCGGACTGAACATCGTCGAACGAGGGGGCGCGGATGCGGGAGCCGCGGCGGCAGTCCGCGTCGCCGCGATCAGCGGCGCATCGCCGATGTGGCGCAAGCGGAGTTTGACGTCCTTCTGCAGGCATGCCCGGAGCAACTCCACTGGACTCTCCGGCGGGAGCAAGCTCCAGTCCGGCTCCTGCGTGAGGATCGCCGCCGTGACGTCGGCGGCGGTCTCCCCGGCAAAGCAGCGCCTGCCCGCCAGCAGCTCGTAGAGCACGCATCCGAACGCCCAGATGTCGGTGCGATGATCCACGACGCGGCCCCGCGCCTGCTCGGGCGACATGTACGCCACCGTCCCCAGCACCGTTCCTACACGTGTGGTCGGTGTCGCCGTGCCGACCTCACCGAGCGGCAGCGTCGTCGAGGTGGAAGACTGCCCATCCGGCGACGGCGTGTCCGACAGGGTGATCGAGCTGTCTTCCGGCGAGAGCGCCTTGGCCAGTCCAAAGTCCAGGACCTTGACGCGGCCCTCCGGAGTGACGCGGATGTTGCCCGGCTTCAGGTCACGGTGGACGATGCCCTTGGCGTGCGCCGCCTCCAGTGCTTCGACGATCTGCCAGGCCGTCTGAATCGCTTCGTCCACCGGCAGAGGGCTTCGCAAGGTCGTCCCGGGCACGTACTCCATGACCAGGGCGTTGCCTTCGATGCCGTAGAGATGCGCGATGTTGGGATGGTTCAGCGAGGCCAGGACCTGGGCCTCGCGCTGCAGCCGCGCCAGCCGCCCGGGGTCGTCGGCGACGGCCGGACGCAACACCTTGAGCGCGACGTCGCGCCCCAAGCGGGTGTCGTGGGCGCGATACACCACCCCCATCCCGCCTTCGCCCAGCTTCTCCAGGATCTCGTAGTGGCCGATCTGCATCGGAACTGATGTAGGATACATGCTTTCTCGCTCTCATGACCGAACGACTCTGGGTGTCTCAAAAGGCCGGCCAGTTCACCGAATCGGTGATCCGGGAGATGACCCGTCAGGCGATGAAGTACGGCGCGGTGAACCTGGCGCAAGGCTTTCCGGACTTTCCCGCGCCGCGCGAGCTGAAAGACGCGGACATCAACCAGTACGCGATCACCTGGGGCGCCAAGCGCTTCCGCGATGCCATCGCCGCCAAGTGCGCGCGCACCATGGGCATCACCGTGGATCCGGAAACCGAGCTGACCGTCTGCTGCGGTTCCACGGAAGCGATGATCGCGTCGCTGCTGGCCGTGCTGAATCCCGGCGATGAGGTGGTGATCCTGGAGCCGTTCTACGAGAACTACGGTCCCGACAGCATCCTGGCCGACTGCACGCCGCGCTTCGTCAAGCTGCGCCCTCAGCGCAACGGCCGAGGCTGGGAATGGCGCTACGACGAAGGCGAGCTGCGCGCCGCCTTCAACAACAAGACGCGCGCGTTGATCCTGAACACGCCCAACAATCCCACCGGCAAGGTCTTCAGCCGCGAGGAAATGGAGTTCATCGCCAAGCTCTGCTGCGAGTTCAACGTGATCGCCTTCACCGACGAGATCTACGAGCACATCGTCTACGGCAGCCAGCCGCACATCT
>CAYPHP010000029.1:0-14349 GCA_964410045.1 uncultured Acidobacteriota bacterium
TGGTGGAAGTGATCTTCAAAAACGGCGGCACGCTGGACAAGTTCATCGGCGACTGCGTGATGGCCTTCTGGGGCGCTCCGGTGCGTCAGGACGATCACGCGGCCCGCGCCGCGCGCACCGCCCTGGAGATGATCGCCACACTCGAAGCCCTGAACGAAAGCTGGCGCCAGCAAGGCCGCCAGGAGCTGCACATCGGCGTAGGCATCAACACCGGCGAGATGATCCTGGGAAATATCGGCTCAGAACGGCGCATGGATTTCACCGTGATCGGCGATAATGTGAATCTGGCCGCGCGTCTGGAAAGCTCGACCAAGGAGTTGAAGGCTTCGATCGTCGTCAGTGAAGCCACCTACAAGCAGATCGAGCATCTGGCGCAGGTGCGGGACCTGGGAACGATCCACGTTAAGGGGAAAGACGTGCCCATCAAAGTGTATGAAGTGCTGGGCATGGCTGGGAAGGAGATCGTGAATCATGAAAGTGCGAAGACAAGCAGCTAGAGCCGTCCTGGGAGTGGCCGCTCTGGCGTTGACTGCGACGTTGTTGTGCGCCACTCCGATACCACAGGCCAAGAAGAAGTCCGAGCCGGCGAAGAAGGCCGCCGAGCCGGCCAAGCAACCGGAAACGAAAGCCGAGCCGCCCAAACCGGCCGAGCCGCCGGCTCCGGAACCGTTATTCACCAGTTTCCGCCGCGCCGACGCGCGCGGGACGCAGACCCAGGCGACGGCGTCCGCCGGAGCCAAAGGCGCCAAGCCATTTGGAAAACAGGCGGGTTCCGCGACTCCGTCCGCCGTGGCGTACTCTAAGCTTGCGGCTCTGGAACGGACCAAGCCGACTCCCGAGGAACTCGCCGCCTTCCTTCAGGAAGGGCAACTGAAAGGAGCCGGCCAATGAGGACGCTCGTTACTGTTCTTTGCTTATCGGCATTGGCGGCGGCAGCGCAGTTCCCTCGCCTCCCACGGGGCGCGGAAACGGCGCTGAAGACGGCTAAGAACCTCTCCGACATCCAGATCACCACCGAGCAGGAAGTGACCATGGGCAAGGAAGTAGCCGCCCGCATGGTTCACTTCATGACCGTGTTTGACAACGAAACCGCCGCTGCTTACGTTCGCAAGGTCGGTGCGGCCGTGGCTGCTCAGGCGGAGCGCAAAGACGTCCGCTACAACTTCGGCATCCTGGACACCGACGACGTCAATGCTTTCGCCACTCCCGGCGGGTACATCTTCATCACTCGCGGCCTGCTCGAGAACATCAAGAACGAGTCGGAGCTGGCTGGTGTACTGGGCCACGAAGTCGGGCACGTCGCTGGAAGACATGCCATCAACCAGATCCAAACCATGAAAGGGATCCGTATCGCGGGCGACGTGGCCAAGGAATTTTCGTCCGGCAGCCAGTTCTTGACCAATCTGACCCAGCAGTTTCTGGAGCAGCTTCTGGATCGCGGCCTGGATCACAAGTATGAATACGACGCCGACCAGCGCGGCGTTCAGTACGCCTACGCCGCGGGATACCGGCCCGACGGGATCACGTCGTTTCTCAAGATCCTGAAGCCGATGGTGGAACAGCAGGAAGAACGGACGGCCTGGATGTCGCGCACCCACCCTAAGACGCAGGACCGCATCGACCGTCTGGACAAGCTGGTGGCCGAGAAGAAGCTGGAGACCGAAGGACGGCCCGACAACTTCAAACGCTATCAGACCACCATGAAGGCTGCGGCGGCCGCGATGAACGCGCCTGCCGGATCGCCCGGAGTGGCATCGCCGGTGGCCGCACACGCTGCGGCGCCGTCGACGCCCTTGGAAACCGGCGCGGCGCTCGAATCGCTGCTCACGGTTAAGGAGAAACAGAAGTGGCTGGCTTTCTCGGCCGGACAAGCCGCCGCCAGCAAGGATATGTTCGTCGACGGCTTCACCGCCGTCGGCTTCGCGCCCGACGGCGTCGCCGGAATGGCCGCCCGCACACCCGCGCCGTTCGACCTGAGCGATTTCAAGGTAGTGTCGCCCAACCCGGGCACCGCGATCGTGACCTTCAGGTCGAAGACCCCGAAGCTGGGCAACTCCTACATCCAAGGGTCGTCCGTGTGGGTGCGCATCGGCGCAGATTGGAAGACCGTGTTCTACCAGGGCACCAAGCTGCCGTAGAAACAGCAACCACGGATTTCACGGATTACACGGATGAAGATTCGATCCGTACAATCCGTGTAATCCGTGGATCAACTCCGTCTCTCCCGTTAGAATAGACGCCATGTTCCTTGCGTTGACGCTGCTGGCAGCAGCTCTGGGCGATCTTCCCGCCGATCAGGTGGCGGCCGTCGCTCGGGACGCGGTCAGCAAGCAGGCCCGGCTCTTTGACGACATCGAGAAGCATTGCTTCGTCCTGCGCATCAACCAGGAGGGCCCCGGCAACGATCCCAAGCGCAAGAAGGAGACGCGCCTGGAACACGTCTGCTTCCGCGACGGCGTGCCGGTCTACAAGCGGCTGGAGATCAACGGACGCCTGACCGGAGTGAAGCTGGAGGATCCCTTTCCGCCTCCCGACGACGAGTGGCGGCGGCGCGCCGAACGCATCCGCGAGGCGCGCAAGACCCAGATCGACGTGATCCAGCAATGTCTCCATGCTTTCACCTTCACCTACGTGACGGAAACGGTGATGGAGGACCGCCCCGTTTACGTACTCGACTTCGCGCCGAACCCCAACTACAAGGCCGTTTCCCGCACCACGGAGATGCTCAAGAGCGCGCGGGGCCGCGCCTGGGTGGACAGGGAGACGCACAACGTGGTGCGCGTTCAGGCCCACACCTTTAAGGATTTCAACATCTGGGGCGGGCTGCTGGCCAAGATCGAAGAAGGCGCCACCTTCGAGATGCGGCAACGCCCGGTGGGCGGAGTTTGGCTGGCCTACAGGATGGATCTGAACTGGGCAGGACGCCTGGCGCTGGTCAAGCGCATCGGCGACAAAGTGCATTTGGAACGCTCCGACTTCAAGGTCGGCACGGCCGACTCCCACGGTCGAAAGAGCGCGCAGTGAAGGAGCGGGCTGCACGCGGCGTGTTTCTCCTGGGATTCATGGGCAGCGGCAAATCCACCATCGGGCAAATGCTGGCAGCGCGGCTGGACCGTCCCTTCGCGGACCTGGACGAGCGCATCGAGCGCAAGGCCGGCCGGCCCATCGCCGGGATCTTCGCAGAGCAGGGCGAACCGGCGTTCCGCGCGATGGAAACGCGCGAACTCACCGAGTTACTCGCGGAAATGCAAACTGCGCCGGGCGCCGTGGTAGCCTTGGGGGGCGGGACGTTTGCCCAACCCGGCAACCGTCAATTGCTGGAAACTTTCGGAGGGCTTACAGTGTTTCTCGATTGCCCGCTGGAGGAGTTGGAACATCGCTGCAAGGACTACACTCACCGGCCCCTGGCTCAAGACCCAGCGGCCTTCCGCGCGCTCTGCCAGGAACGCCAGGCTTCCTACGGCCTGGCCAATGTCAAGGTGGACGCGGGGCGGTCGCCGGAGCGGGTTACTGAATCCATCCTGGGAATGCTGACATGAAACTGACGGCTGCACTTTTCTTCCTGGCGACTTCCCTCACTGCCGCCGACGTCACCGACAAGGGCGTGTTGAAGATCCTTGCTAACGGCCAGCAGATCGGCACCGAGCGCTTCGAAATTGTCGCCGACGGCGAAGGCTTCCGCGCCACTGGCGAACTCCGGCTGAAGATGCCCAACGGCCAGGACGCCAATGAGACCTCCCTGCTGACGATGAGCAAGGACCTGTTGTTGACGTCCTACATCCGCGACCAGAAGAGCCCCAAGAAGGCCGGCATCAAAGTGGAGTTCACTCAGGGCCGGGCCTCGGCCCGCTACGACACGCCGGAGGGCCAGAACAGTCTGGAGTTCTTCATGGAGCCCAACGTAACGGTGCTGGACACCAACTTCTTCCACCACTATTTCCTATTGCTGCAGCGCTTCCAGCCGGACAAGACCAAGGCCCAGAACGTGAGCGTGTTCATTCCCCAGGAAGCGACACCCGGAATGATGCTGCTGGAGTACCTGGGCAAGGATGGCGGGAACGACAAATGGCGGGCTAAGACGGAAGTGGAAATCCTGATCTGGTCCGACGGGAACCGCCATCTGGTTAAGCTGGCGGTTCCCGCCGCCAAAGTGGAAGTAGTGCGCGAAGAAGCGAAACGCTAGACGCGCGCGCCGGAGCGCGGTGTCTCCGACGCCTTCTCGATTTTCACCGTCAAAACCATCTCCTTCTTGTTGCGAATGACGGTGATCGGGTAGGTGGTCTTGTTGCGGCGATCGCGAACCGCGCTGCGGATGTCGCCGGTGTCCTTGACGATCTCGTTTTCGATCTTGGTGATCACGTCACCGGCCTTGACCCCGGCCAACTCTGCGGGACTGCCGGCAACCACGGAGCGGACCAGCACGCCTTCGCCGCCGGGAACGCCGAAATACTCTCCCAGTTGCTTGCCCACAGCGTCGCCTTCAATGCCCAGGCGCGGAGCGCCGGCCAGGGAGAACCACTCCATGTTCGGGAAGACTTCCACGCTCGGAGCCCTGGGGGCGCGTGGCGCGGCGGGCGGGGCCGGCGGTGTCGGCAGGTGGAAGGTCCACTCTCCGCCGTCCTCGCGGCGCAGGATCCGCGCCGAAGGCGCCGGCCGTTCGCCCAACTGGACATTGAAGGTCATGTTCACGCCGTCGCGGCTGGCCACCACTTTCGCGGTGCGGCCGACGGGGGTCTCGCGGATCAGCCGCCGGAACTGCTCGATACCGTCCACCCGCTGGCCGTTGAACTCCAACACGACATCGTGCTCCTTGAGCCCGGCCTTTTCCGCCGGCCCGCCCGGCGATACCGTGACAATCTCCACGCCGCGCTCTTCCTTGAGCTTCAGCTTGGCGACGTTCTCGCCGGTGACCTCGCCCACGCCGACGCCCATCCAGGCCCCGGATCCTTCCACGGTGTAGACCTGAACGTTCCTCTCGGCGCGCGGCGCGACCACCGCCTGCGCGGCCACCGCCGCGGGCAAAGCCAGGCAAAGAAGACTGGTAAGAATCGCTTTCATGGTTCCTCCGATGATTGAACTTATTGCTTAACTTTCCTGATCTCGATATTGCCCGAGGTGGTTCGGATGCGCAGCGGCGCGCCTCCACCGTTCACCTGGCCCTCTCCCAACAACTCGCGCACTCCGGGCTCATCCGTGATGTTGCGCATGACCAGCGGGAAGTCGGAGAGAATGCGGTGCCGGGAACCGGCCGCCTCAATGGTGGCGCGGATAGTCACCGCCAGGTCCGCCGGCAGGTAGACCACTACGTCGCCGATGGTGGTCGCCAACGAGGATTCTCCCCAAAGCTGGCGGCTGGCGACGACTTGAGCGCTGATATTTCCCGCGGCGGTCTCCGCGCGCACCGGCCCGGAGATCTTCCAGAGGCGGATGCCGCCGCCGGCGGTCTCGGCGCGGACCAGGCCATGCGCGGAATCCACGTGAATGCTGCCGCCGGAAGTCTGCGCCACCACGGTGCCTGCGGCCTCGCCGATGCGCACGTCGCCGCCGGCCGTACCGGCTATGATGTTCCCGCCGGCCCGCTGGATGCGGATCTCACCGCCGGCAGTCTCGGCACGGATGCCCTTCTGGCACTGCACCACGATGATGTTGCCGCCGTTGGTCGTGAGGACCGCTTCATCGCCGCCCGACTGCAGGTCGATGGGACCACCGGCTGTCTGGGCTTTGATCCGGCCAACCACCTGACCGAGCTTGATGCCCCCGCCGGCCGTCTCCAAGGTCACCGCTCCGCCGATGCGATCTACTTGGATGCCGCCGCCGGATGAGCGCGCCGATACTTCGCCGTCGATGTTGTCGGCCAGGACACCGCCGCCCATGGTTTCGAGCATGGTTCGGGCCAAGGCCTTCGGGACCGTCACGTAGAAGTCCGCGCCTACGCGCTGCCGCGGACGCCGCACCGGGCAATCCAGGATCAACTCCGCCAGGTCGCCGTTGATGCGCGCCTTGAGCGGGCAGTCGCTGAGCAGCCGGCGTGCCTCGTCCTCGCGGGGCATCCGCACCCGCTTGCGAACCTTGTAGGAGATTTCCGGCCCGGTCCCGCCGCGGACTTCAATGACGCCCTCCGGAGAAAACACCCGCAGCCGGGTGGCGCCGGTGAGCACGCCGTTCACTTCCTCCACCCAGGCGTTGCCTTGCCGGGTTAGCGGGCTGCTTTTCTCTTGCGACCAAGCAGCGCAAGCCGCCAGCGCCAGGATGATTGCGAATTGCAGTATCCGTTTCACGTTTGGCCTCATTAGTAAGTCGTTTCCGGCGCGTTCCACTCCCGCAGGCGGTTGGCGCTCTTCATCCGGATAAACGTGTTGGGATCCTGCTCCGCCAATTGCTGCAGGGTGAGGATGACCGCTTGATCCCGCTGTTTGGCCAGTTGATCGATGGCTTCGATGCGCACCGCAGGATTGCCGTCGCGAACCGCCGCTTCCAGCAGCGCCGAGCGCACCAGGGCGTCGGCTTCGAAACCGCGCAGCGACTCCAGGGCCTTCAGCCGCACGCCGGGATTGCGATCGTTCTTCAATGAGGAAACCAGGGCGGCGCGGATGGCATCGTCCTGCGCCCGGCTCTTGAGCATCTCGATGGAATCCAGGCGGATGCCGGAGTTGTAATTGCGCAGCGCCGCCACTAGCAGTTGCTGGATGCGCGGATCGTTGGAAGCGCCGCTGACCACCCGGCGATTCAGGGTGTCGACCGCGATATCCAGGCCGCCGTCGGGGCGTGTGTTGATGGAGTTGATGTTGGCGATGTTGGCCAGGTTTATGGGCGACGCCGCGGATTCGCCGCCGCGGTTGGCTTGCCACTTGGTCCACGCCGTCCCGCCCGTGAATCCGACGGACAGCAGCAGCACGGCCAGTCCGGCCTGCCACTCCAGACGCAGCAAGGGTCCGGGGAAGGCCAGCCGCTTCAGCCAGGCCCACCGGCTGGTCCCGAGCGCCGGTTGCGACTCCAAGGTTTCGGAGAGCTCCGACCGGCACTGCGCCAGCAGATCCGCCGACGGCTCCAGCTTGGGCCGCAGATCCAGCACCCGCCGCAATTGCTTCTCGGCTTCCGCTTCACGCGCGCACTCGGTGCAGCGCTCCAGATGCTGGCTGACTTCGGTGCGATCGGCGTCGCCGAGTTCGTCGAAGGCGTACAGCGTGATGTTTTGTCTTACCCACTCGCAGTTCATAGTTTTCTCGCTCCGTCTTTCACAAGCACGGTTCCAAACTGTGGCGCAACTTCTGAGTCGCCCGGAACAGGCAGTTCTTCACTGTCTGTTCGGTGGTCTCCAGCATCTCCCCGATGGTCCGCAGCTTCAGACCCTGGTAGTGCTTCATCTCAAAAACCAGCCGTTCCCTGGGCGAGAGGCGCTTCATGGCGGCCTCGATCTTGTAGCCCATCTCGCGGCGCATCAAATCGCGTTCCGGCTGCCCCTCCGGACGCCCGTCTTCCACCTGCTCGAAGTAGTCGCCGGGCTCGCCTTCCTCGTTCCACAAGGTCGGGCTTTCTTCCTTGCGCACCTGCTTCCGCCTTAGATGATCCAGGCAGATGTTGGTGACGATCCGGTAGATCCAGGTGTAGAAACTGCACTGGAATCGGAAGCTGCCGAGCGAACGGTAGATCTTCAGAAAGGCTTCCTGGTACACGTCACGGGCCTCGTCTTCCGAATGCAGCAGGTTCATAGCCAGGCGCAACACGCTGCGGTCATACAGACGGACCAATTCCTCGAACGCGGCTTGGTCCCCCTGCTGGGCGGCCCGCACTAACGCGCTGTCGTCCACCCTGCTCGTTGCCGGCTTGGCGGTCACGCGGCTGGCGATCTCTCCTGTATGCCCCGGCCCTGCCAGGGCGTCGTAGCTCGCATCCATATTGGTCAGTCGCCTGTTGCCCGAGGCCGACCTGATCGCCGCCCCCTGCCTACACTGTTTCTGACGCGCAGGCCGGCAAAAGGTAAGCAGCCACTGGCCACTGACCACTGACCACTGCTATAGTGTGCCTCTAATGGCAGGCACAATTGAAGTTCAACAGATCTCCAAGTCCTTCAATGGCCAACAAGCTGTTCGGAATCTTAGCTTTAGCGTCCCCAAGGGCAGGATCTACGGGCTGCTGGGCCCGAACGGCGCCGGCAAGACTACCACCATCCGGATGCTCATGGACATCATCGTTCCCGACTCCGGGACCGTGATCCTGTTCGGCGAGCCCTTCCGCCGGGAGGCCCTTAGCCGTGTCGGCTACCTTCCGGAAGAACGCGGCCTCTACAAGAAAATGAACGTGGTGGACATGCTGGTGTTCCTGGCCGAGCTTCGGGGCATGGACCGGCCCACGGCTAAACGGACCGTCGGCTCCTGGATGCATCGGCTGGAGATGGACGACTGGGTGAAAAAGAAGGTGGAAGAACTCAGCAAGGGCATGCAGCAGAAGTTGCAGTTTGCGGGAACGGTGCTGCACGATCCGGATCTGATCATTCTCGACGAGCCGTTCACCGGACTCGATCCGGTGAACGCCAACCTGCTCAAGAAAATCATGCTGGAGTTGGAAGACGCCGGCAAGACCATCATCTTCTCCACACACCAGATGGAGCAAGTGGAACGGCTTTGCGACGGGATCTGCCTGGTGAACAAAGGCCAGAGCGTGCTGCAGGGGAGTCTGAAGGAAATCAAGCGTGGCTACGGCACCAACACGATCCTGGCCGGGGTGGAAGGCGATTGGGCTTTCCTGCGCGGCGTGCCGGGAGTCCGCGAGGTGTTCGACACCGGCAACTTCCTGCAGATCAAGATGCAGCCCAACGCCGATCCGCAGGCCATCCTCAGGGCCATGCTGGAAAAGCTGCAAGTGACCCATTTTGAGTTGACTGAGCCGTCGCTGGAGGAGATTTTCATCCAGGCCGTCGGAAAGGCGGCGGCATGAACAACATCAAGATCATCTTCTTGCGCGAGTACATTGAGCGGGTCCGCTCGAAAGCCTTCATCATCCTGACGATCCTCGCGCCGCTGCTGATGCTGGCGCTGGTGGCCGGACCGATCTTCCTGATGGGCAAGGGCAGCAAGTCGCAAAAGATCGCGGTGGTGGACTTGGATGGGCGAGTCGCGCCGCTTTTCGAAGAGCGCCTGAAGGAAATGACCAAGCCGCTCGAGGACATCCAGGCCAAGGTGAAAGCCTCCACCGGCGGCCGCCAGGACGTCTTCACGCTGGACAAGTACGAAGTCGAACGCATCAACGTGCCCGAAGGGAAAGAGGCGGAGACCCGCGCCGCCCTCAGCGCGCGCCTGAAACAGAACCAACTGAACGCCTACCTGTGGATCGACAAGTCGTCGCTGGCCGAAGGCGGGCAAGTGGACTACTACGCGCGCAACCTGACCGACATGACCGGAACGCAGACCATCCGGCGGGCGGTTTCCTCGGCCATCACCCGTTTGCGCCTTACGGATCAGGGGATGAATCCCGACCAGATCGAGAAGCTGATGAGGTCGGTGGCCTGGCGCACGGTAAAGGTCAGCGACGCCGGGGAAAAGGAAGACGCCGGAGTGGCCAGCTTCATGGTGGCGCTGTTTTTCGTGATGATCCTCTACACCACGCTGATCTTCTACGGGATCCAGGTGATGCGCAGCGTGATTGAAGAGAAGTCCAGCCGGATCTTCGAGGTGCTGCTGAGCGCGGTGAAGCCCATGGAGTTGATGGCCGGGAAGATCCTGGGCGTGGCCGCCGTGGGCCTGACGCAATACCTGGTTTGGGCGGGGATGATGGCTCTGACCGGGGGCGCGGCCGGAGCGTTGGCCATCCGCGGCCAGCTTGGCGATCTGTCGGTCGGGCCCATGGTCCTGGTCTTTTTCGTGGTCTACTTCCTGCTCGGCTACCTGCTCTACAGCGCCATGTTTGCGGCGCTGGGCGCGGCGGTGAACAGCGAGCATGAAGCCCAGCAACTGCAGATGCTGGTGATGTGGATGCTCATCGTCCCCATGATCACCATGCAATTGGTGATGCGCAGCCCGGCCAGCACCACCTCCGTCGTCCTGTCGCTGATCCCGCCCTTCGGACCCATCCTGATGTTCCTGCGGATCACGGTGCAGACGCCGCCGGCCTGGCAAATCGCCGCGTCCATCGGTTCGATCGCGCTGACCATCGTCGCGGCAATGTGGGTCTGCGCGCGCATCTACCGCGTGGGCATCCTGATGTACGGAAAACGTCCCACGCTGCCTGAGATCTGGCGCTGGGTCCGCACCGCGTAGAGAGGTGGTATCCTCGAATCGTGGCAGACGTACCAGCTTACGAAGCCTATATGCGGCAGGGTGGCGGGATCGCCTTCCAGGAGATGGAAGAGTTCTTCACCCGCTCCGGCAAGGTGCACCAGACTCTCCGGGAACTCGTGAGGCGTTTCAATGATGCCCGAATCCCTTACGCCGTACTCGGCGCGATCGCCATGGGGCAACACGGGTTCATCCGGACTACCGTGGATATCGACGTGCTGCTGACTCCAAAGGGGCTGGAAGAGTTTCAGTCCCTGTTTCTCGGACGAGGCTACAATCCCGCTTACCCACACGCGAAGAAGGCGATTCGCGACCAGGAAACGGGCGTCCGCATAGACATCATTCTGACCGGGCAATATCCGGGTGACGGGTTGCCAAAGGCGGTGCGCTTTCCCGACCCATCCGAGTCGTCACAGGAAATCGACGGCGTCCGAGTCGTGAGCCTCGAGCGGCTCATCGAGTTGAAGCTGGCTTCGGGCATGAGCGCGCCGCATCGTCTGATGGACTTGGCGGATGCCCTCAGGATGGTTCGTTACCTCAGACTTTCGGCGGAGTTCGGGAATCGCCTGGACGCCAGCGTGCAACCTCTGTTCCAGAAAATTTGGCGGGACGCCCAGGCCGTGGACAAGGTCCACGAAGAAGAGCCGCCCGGCGCCTAGGCCCGGTGAATCTTTCCCTCACCAGTGAAGTGCAGTTCCTGAAGGGCGTGGGCGAGGCTCGCGCCCGCATCCTGGACGGCAAAGGCATTCGCACTGTTGAGGACCTGCTGTATTACGTCCCGCGGCGTTACCAGGATCGCCGCCATCCCAAGGACATCGCGGAGCTAGTGCCGGGCGAGACCGCCACGGTGATCGCCCCGGTCCTGTCGGCGACACTGCGCCGCCCCCGGCGAGGTCCTTCGCTGTTCGAAGTGGTTCTGTCCGATGGTCTGCGGCGATTGCACTGCAAGTGGTTCAACTCGGAATACCTGGAACGCATTCTGACCGCGGGGCAGCTGCTGGCGGTCTACGGCAAAGTGGATCGCGACAACTATTCGAACGCGCTGGCCATGATGCATCCCGACTACGAGGTGCTGGGCGACGAGGACCCAGCAGGGTCGCTCGAAATCGGCCGCATCGTTCCCATCTACGAGACCGCCGGCTACGGCCAGCTCAGCTCGCGATTCTTCCGCAAGGTGATCCATCAAGCCTTGGAGCGGCTGCCGGATCTCGAGGATCCGCTTCCCGCCGTGGTTCGCGAGCGCCTGGCGCTGCCGGCGCGACGAGCCGCGCTGTTCGAGACCCATTTCCCTTCCGACACCGATGACCTGGCGGCACTCGAGGCCATGCGCTCGACGGCGCAGTTCCGCATGATCTTCGAGGAATTGTTCTTTCTCGAAGTTGGTCTCGAATTGAAGCGCGCCCGGGCGAAGCGCGCCGAGGGCCAGTCGCTTCCGGTGACCGACGCGGCGCGGGAGAAGATCCAGCGCATCCTGCCCTTTCATCCTACGGGGGCGCAGAAACGCGTGCTGTCCGAGATCGCCGAGGAGATGGCCTCGCCGCATCCCATGAACCGGCTGTTGCAGGGCGACGTCGGCAGCGGCAAGACCATCGTGGCCCTGCAAGCCGCGATCGTAGCGATCGAAAACGGTAGCCAGGTTGCGGTGATGGCGCCCACGGAAATCCTGGCCGCGCAACATGCGCTCTATTTCCGGCGTCTGGTGAGTCCGTTGGGCTACCAAGTGGCCGTGCTCACCAGCGGATTCACGCCGGCCGAGAAACAGAAGATCAAGCGGCTGATCCGGCAAGGCTTGGTGCAAATCGTCATCGGCACGCACGCGCTGCTCGAGGAAGACGTGGCGTTCCGCAACCTGGGCCTCGTCGTCGTGGACGAGCAGCATCGCTTCGGAGTTCGGCAGCGGCTGAAGCTGATGCGTAAAGGACGGTGGCCCGACATCCTGGTGATGACCGCCACGCCGATCCCGCGCACCCTGGCGCTGACCCTGTTCGGCGATCTGGAAGTGTCCACGCTCGACGAGATGCCGCCCGGTCGCAAGCCCATCCACACCCGCCACGTCCGCGAAGAAGGCGACGCCCGGGTCTACGAGTTTGTGCGCACGCATGTCCGCGCCGGGCGTCAGGCTTACATCGTATATCCCGTCGTCGAGGAGTCGGAGAAGCAAGACATCAAGAGCGCGATCGCCATGCACGAGCGCCTGGGCGCCAATGTTTTTCCGGAATTCCGCGTCGGTCTGCTGCACGGGCGGATGTCGTCTGAGGAGAAGGACGCGGTGATGGCCGATTTCCAGGCTGGGCGGATCCAGATTCTGGTGGCCACTACGGTGATCGAAGTCGGCGTGGACGTGCCCAACGCCACGGTGATGGTCATCGAGCACGCCGAGCGCTTCGGCCTGGCGCAATTGCATCAATTGCGCGGACGCGTGGGGCGCGGCGCCGAGCAGTCGTTCTGCATCCTGGTGAGCTTCGGAAAGCTCACCGAGGAGGCTCGCGAGCGCATTTCCATCATGCGGGAAACCAACGACGGTTTCCGCATCGCGGA
The DNA here is from genome assembly GCA_964410045.1 of uncultured Acidobacteriota bacterium. Classification (GTDB taxonomy): domain Bacteria; phylum Acidobacteriota; class Terriglobia; order JAJPHL01; family JAJPHL01; genus CAYPHP01. The sequence continues at coordinate 12,810 of CAYPHP010000029.1, forward strand.
AACCGATCTGCGGCTGCGCGGGCCGGGGGAATTCTTCGGCACGAAGCAATCCGGGATGCCCGCCTTCCGCATCGCCGACCTGCTGCGCGACGCCGAGATCCTGGAACTCGCCCGCCGCGAGGCCCACCAATTCACCACCCAGCCTCCCTCCCGTGAAGAGTTGGTGGCTCTGGTGAATTACGTCAAGGAACACTGGTCGCGGAGGTATGGGTTGATCCAGGTGGGCTAGAAAGGCGTACACTGTGCTCTAGGAGGGACCCATGTTCAAACTCTCCTCTCTTGATTGGACCGTCGTTATCGCTCGTACCCTGGCCATCCTGTGGAGTCTGTTTTGGGTCTGGTTCGGCATCGCGTCCGCCATCTTCGAACAACTGGATCTCGCCGGCAGGATCCTGCATGTAGCTGTCCCCGGTCTGTTCTTCGTGGTGCTGACGCTGATCGTTTGGCGCTGGGAGGCGCTGGGCGGCGGACTGCTGCTGCTGGCCGGCGTGGCCGTCTGCGTGGCCTATCCGCTGGTCTTCGGGCCGCGATTCGCCTGGCAGGTGGTGGCGCTGGTGCTGCTGACCATGGCTCTGCCTCCGCTGATCGCAGGCGCGATGTTCCTGGTGCATTGGTGGCGGCACGGCCATCATCCCGGGCCGCATCCGCCGGCGCATCCCGCCTGAGTGCTTGTGCTAGGCTCAGCGGGTGCGCATCATCGCGGGTGAATTCCGCAGCCGGCGGCTGAAGACCGTGCCGGGACGGTTGGTGCGCCCCACGTCCGACCGCCTCCGGGAAACGCTGTTCAACATCCTGGGACCGGCCGTCGCCGGCGCGGTGTTCGTGGACGTTTACGCCGGGACCGGAGCGGTGGGTCTGGAGGCTCTCAGCCGGGGCGCCGTGCAAGCAGTTTTTCTGGAAGACAGCGCCGCGGCGATGCGCGTGCTGCGGGACAACGTGACGTCACTCGGAGTTCAGGACCGCGCGCGGATTCTCGAAGGCGCGGCAGTTCCCACGCTGCGCCGTCTGGCCCGTGAGGGACTTCAGCCCGCCATCGTTTTCCTCGATCCTCCGTATCAGGAAGCCAGGGAGTACCTCAAGGCAATGGAGGCCGCTGCATCGTTTCCCGGAGCGTTGATCGTGGTGGAGCACGCCCGCCGCGATCGCCCCAAGTGCGAAGGTCTAGAGTGCTCGCGGGTGCTGGAGCAAGGGGACAGCGCTTTGAGTTTTTACCGCGCGCCTATTCCCCGACCGTGCGAATGAACCCGGTCACCTGATCGGCAGCGTCTTCCAGGCGTTTGGCGGTCTTGCGAATCTGCTCGGCCCGCTCGGTCAACCCGGTCTGCTCGGTCTTGTCGGCCAGGCGCGCGAGTTCCTCGCGGTGGGAACGCGATTCATAAAGCAGCCAGAGCAGGGCGTCGTAATGCTTCTTCCAGCGATGCTCGCTGCCGCGGCGCTCGGCCATGTAGCCGGCCCGCTCTTCGGCAATCCCGGCCAGCAGTCCGATGGCGGTCCGCAAGGCGCGGTTCACTTCCGCGCGAAAAGTCTTGTCGGAGGCGGG
>CAYPHP010000030.1:0-1807 GCA_964410045.1 uncultured Acidobacteriota bacterium
GGTCGAACTTTCACCCAGGAGTGCCTTGCCTAATCGTGGGCAATCGAACGTCCAAAGGCAAGAGGTTTGTAATCAATTGAAAACAAACGTAATAACAGTAGATGGATTCGGTGAATCTTCGTTTTTTGGTATTGGCGCTATGGTTGTTCATAGGCCGAGATGAAGGGGTGGGATTCCTTACCCTGCAAGACAGGCCGGAAGCGGTCTACCGTTAGGAAGACCGCTTCCGAGTTCAATCCGGTACGTCGAGCCTCAGAACACGAAGCGGAAACTAAGTTGGGCGCGGCGTGCGCTGGTACCGTCCGGGAAACCCTGTGCTTGCGACCCCAGGCCCACGCGTGCTGTCGGAGAGATCACGCCGGCGGTGGCGCTGAAGGCCTCCGTGTTGACCGCGGTAAAGTACTTGTGGTTGAACACGTTGAAGGCCTCGAAGTTGATGTACAGCTTGTAGCGCTCGGTGAAGGGCAGGATCTTGGTGAGCCGCGCATCCAGCCGATAGAGCTTGTCGATGTCCAGGTTGCCGTAGGGCAGCCAAGGCACGCGGTTGGCGCCTCCGAATCCGTTGAGCGTGCTGGTATTCGCGGCCCCGGTGAAAGGAGATCCGCTGACCCGCAGGGTGGTGGTGGCGTTGTGCGACGACGCCATCGTCAGGATGCCGGAAAGCTGCCAGTTGTTCACCAAATAGCGCGCCACGCCGCCGTCGCTCTTGGTGAAGGTGGGGCTGGCGATGAAGTTCATGGTCAGACGGTGACGCTGGTCGAGCAGGCTGGAACCCTTGTCCCCGCGATAGTCGCCGTTGAATGTGCTGCGGAGAAAATCTCCGGCGGAGAAGAAAATGTTGTTCGTCCCGCCGCCCTGGTTGTAGTCAATGGCATGTGACCAAGTGTAGGAGAGATTCCCCTGCCAGCCCTTGGAGAAGCGCTTCCGCAGTTGAACGGCCATGGCGTTGTAGTAGGTGTTGCCGCCGTTGTCCACCACCAGCACCCGGCGCCAGCGCGTGTCGACACGGTTCGCTAGCCGGTAGGTCGGCGTAGTGTACGACCCCACTTGATTTCCCGAGGCGTCATTGATGCGGTAAGTGACGGGTGCGCCTTGCGGACCGATGTTGATGTCCTGACGGGTCCACAGATGCAGACCCCGGCTCCACAGGTAAGACACGGTCAGGCCCAAGTCGCGCGTCAATTGGTTCTCGAGCCCGATGTCGCCCTGCTGCGTGTAAGGATTGCGCAGGTCGGCGGACGCCATGGTCAGGTCCACCGTTCCCGCTGGCGGTGTCCGGTCGATTCCCGGCAGGCGGTTGGGAAACACCGGACCCAGTGCCAGGTCGGCGGCCAGCGTGCCGTTCAGGGAAATCTCTTTGGTGTAGGCGCCGTTGTCGTTGATCAGGGTTTGAATCAGACCGGTGGGATAGCGCGCGTAGAAGATACCGTAACCCGCCCGGACCACCGTCTTCCCGCCGCGCAGGGAGTAGGCCAAACCGATCCGGGGAGCGAAGTTCGTCTTCACCGTGGGGATCCGCCCGGTGGCCGGGTAATCCGGATTGGTGACGCTGGGCTGGGTATACGTGGCGTACTCGTAGCGCACCCCATAGTTCAACGTCAACCGCGGAGTCCAGCGGAACTGGTCCTGGGCATAGAAGCTGACGTCCTTGGTGGTGGTGTCGGTCACCGAATTGCCGAAGCGCTGTGAGTAACTGGTCCAACGCTTGGTATTCGTGGTGTTCCCGCTGAAGTCCTGGGCGAAGGCGGTGAACGTGGAGTAGCTGTAGGTGCCGAAGCGGTTCAGCAGGATGTCGGCGTAATCAGAG
>CAYPHP010000030.1:1817-8689 GCA_964410045.1 uncultured Acidobacteriota bacterium
TCCAGGCCGAATTTCAGGGCATGTTTTCCCCGCATCCAGGTCAGGTTGTCGGCCAACTGAAAGCGCTGCTCAGTCGGGTTCAGGCGAGGCAGGAAGTTGGCGGTACGGGCGTTGCTGGTTCCCTGAACCGTCAAGCTTCCCGGTCCGATCGAGGGGATCAAATCCTTGGTGAATTCGTCGAACAGGCGATCCTTGAACCAACCGAAGCGGAACTCGTTGACCAGCGTGTTGGTGGGGACCGCAGTCCAGGCCAGCCGTCCGTAGCGAGTGCGCACGGTGGAATCGCCGTTGTTGCCCACGCCGTTGCCATTCGTCAGCACGGCCTGGGTCTGAATGCCGCTCGGGGAGATCCAGCGCAGATAATTGACGCTGGCGCTGACCGAGTGCCGCTCCGTCGGCCGCCAGTCCAACTTCAGAAAGCCCAATTCGGAATTGGCTTGCCGGGGGATTACCTTGACCTGCTGCGTCAAGTAGTTTTGCGCGGCTTGGCACTGGGCTGCCGTGGCGGTGCAAGCGCCCACGAAGTTGCCATTGCCGTCCCACAGCGGAGCCTGCAGGAAGCGGTTCACCAGCGGGAAATCGCGGCGGACGATCTCGGCGTTGAAGAAGTAGAACAGCTTGTCCTTGTAGATCGGGCCGCCGATGCTGCCGCCGAACTGGTTGCGTTTTTCGGCCGGGTTCACCGTGGAAAAGATATCGCGGGCGTTGAAGTCCTGATTGCGGAAGAACCAGTAGGCCGTGCCGTGAACGTTGTTGGTCCCACTGCGGGTGACGGTATTAATCACCCCGCCGGAGGCCCGTCCGAACTCGGCCGAGTAACCGTTGGTCAGCACCTGAAACTCCTGCACGGCGTCCTGGGAGATCTGGGTGGTGATGCGGGTGCGCCCGGCGTTCTCGTTGTAGAACTGGTTGGTGGTGTCGTTGCCGTCCGTCAGGAAGCTGTTGCCGCCGGCGATGCCGCGGAAACTGATCAGGCCGAACGTGCCGTCCGGGACCACGGCGGGCGTGAGCAGCACGAAGCTGTCGACGCGGCGGCCGTTGATGGGCAGGTCCAGGACTTGCTTGCTGTCTACCACCTGGGAGACGCCGGTCTTGGTCTCCTCCACCAGGGGCGTGGCCTCGACCACTTCCACCTGGGTGGCCACCGCGGCGACGTTCAGGGTGATGTTCAGGCTGACGTTTGCGCCCACCTGCACCTCAATCTCCTTGGCTTCATACGGTGCGAAGCCGTCTTTCTTGACCGAAACGGAATAGCCGCCTGATGGGACCAGAGCCGGAGCCGTGAACACTCCCGCTTCATTGGTCTCCAGCGTACGGCGGATGCCTTTGTCGACGTTGGCGACAATCACCTGAGCCCCCGGAATCGACGCCCCGGTGGAGTCGCGGGCGACTCCGGAGATCGTGCCGACACCGGCTACCGCTTGGGCCAGGCTGACGATGGGAAGGATAAAAAGAAAAAGAGAAAAGATGAAGAGCTTCAGGCGCATGTTACACCTCGCACGATTCTAGACTTGACCTCGTGGAAACAGCGTACCACAAAGTCGATTGGAGAGGCGCGGATTCAAGGTGAGAAATCCCGTGAATCCGCGCTGTCGCACGTTTTATGACCTTGTTGAGAAAGGCCGGAGACAGGCTAGACAGCCTGTCCTACAAAACCGAAACCCGGCGTGCGCGCGTAGGACAGGCTTTCCAGCCTGTCCAAGACCTCCGTCTTCACCAAGCTCCATGTTAGAACACCAGGCGGATTCCGGCCTGAAACTGGAAGGGAACACCCACCGTATTGTTGGGGTCAATCGCGCCGGTGGCCAGCTTGACGCGCGCGAAGCTGGCGTTGGGCGCCACCGTGTTGCCGGTGGCGGCATCGATGCCCGCGCCGTAAACGAAGTTGCTGGCGCCGATGCTCACGTTGTCGAAGTTGAGCACGTTGAACATCTCGGCGGAGAACTGGATCTTGGCACTCTCGTTCCACAGCCGGAAGCTCTTCAGCACGCGGGCGTCGACGTTCTGACGGGAGCGGTTGCGGAAGCTGTTGCGCACGAAGGCAACTCCAGGCGCGGAGTAGGGCCGGTCCGGACCGCCGCGGTCGCCGTTGGAATCCGCACCGGTGGTCGCGCTGAAGGGCAGACCCGACCGGAACGTCCAGATGCTGGACGCCTCAATCCCCCAAGGCAGCGAGTAGACGAAGCTGCCGGTCAAGGTATGACGCGGGTCCAGGTTGCTGTAGTTGTATTCGTTCCTCAGGTCAAAGCCGTTCTCGTAGCCGAAGCCGCCGGCATCGCGTTCGTTGTCGTCATTCGAGTAGTTCGTCGCCAAGGTGTAACTTGCCTGGAACTGGACCTTCTTGCTGTAGTACTTCACTCCGAAACTGCCGCCGCGATAAAGAGACCGGGCCGAAGATTCCCGCAAGGTGATGGCGCCGAAGAACGGCACCGGACGCGTGGTCCCGGTGGTCAGGCCGAAGAACGGGCGTTTGGCCGCGTCGGTGGCGCGAATGACCGGGGCTGGGATGTTGATGTCGCGGTTCCGCTGCAGATGCACCGTATTCGCGTAATTGAAGTTGGCATAGGCGGAGAGGCCGCGGCGGATCTCGCGCTCCACTCCCAGGCCCATCTGGAACGACCGCGGATTATTGTAGTGCGGCGCCCAAGTGGTGGGCGCGGCTCCGAAGAATGGGCTGCGCGAGGCCACGCCCAACGCCGCCGGAATCCGCTGGATCACTTCCGGGGTTAACACCGGGAGCTTGTCCGGAGCGAAGGTATTCAGGTCCACACCCACGGCCAGCAACTGCTGGTAGACGGTGGTCCGGCCCGCCGGCGCGCCGAGAATCGGCAGGGCGATCGAGAGATCCCCGGCCGGCGTGCGGAAGTTATTGTACGGACCAGCCGCCACAAGCATCGGCGTGGTGGCGTAGAAGATTCCGGTATTGCCCCGGATTACGGTCTTGCCGTTGCGCCACGGATCCCAAGCGAACCCGCCGCGCGGCATCCATTGATTCCCCAGTTCCGGACCCTTCTTGGGGTCAAACCCGCCCAGCGGAAAGCGTACGCCAGTCACCTGGCTCACCGTGTCCGGGTTGTTGGCATTGGGCTCGGTCAGGAATTGGCCCTCGTAACGGAGCCCGTAAGTCAGGGTCAAGGCCGAGTTCACGCGCCAGCTATCTTGCGCGAAGAAAGCCACCATACTCTGGTTGAAGGCGGCCTGCAGATTGCCGATTTGCAGGTTGTAGGTGACACTGGCATCGTCGAAACGGTTGCCGAGTTTGGCGGGGTTGGATCTGGACAGCAGGTTGAGCTGGGGCACCACGTTGGCTGCGCCCGAAGTGGTGAAGTTGAACACGCCAAACTGATTGAAGCCGAAGAGCTGGGCCACGGTGATGTAGTTATATTCAAAGCCGAATTTGAGGGAATGGCTGCCCTTCTGCCAGCTCAGGTTGTCGGAGATCTGGAAGCGGTTGTCATCCTGAGTGGTCGGTAAGAAGCTGACGGTGCCGTAGCGCCCGATGGTGGTCTGCACGGTGGCCGCTTTCACGTTGGCCTCGCGGGGACGCACTTCCCGCGCAAACATCATCCGCAGCTCGTTGGCGACGTTGGGAGACAGCAGGGAGACCAGTTGTCCGTTGACGGTGTGGGTGCGGTCCATTTCCTTGCCGTTGTTGGAAAGCGCAGTGGTCACCGCCGGATCGATATTGTTGCCCACCGACGAAGCATTCTCCGCGTCGTTGCGGCTGCCGTTGTAACGTGCGAACAGGCGATGCCCGCCCTTGAACTGGTAATCGAACCGCGCGGTGTAGAGGCTGGCGTCATTCGTCTGCGTGTAGTTGGTCTGCAAGGTGTTGAGGTAGTCCCAAGCCTCCGCGTTGCCCGCGGTGCGCGAGGCCGCCGTCAGCAGCGGAAAGAAGACTCGGCGCGGGAAGCTCTGATCCTGCCGCTCGACCGCGCCGTAGAAAAACGCACGGTCGTGAACGATCGGCCCGCCGAACGAGCCTCCGAACTGGTGGCGGTTCTCGAGCGACTGCCGGTTCAGTCCGTCCTTGACGCCCAGTTCCTTGTGCCGCAGATAGTAGAACGCCGAGCCGTGATAGTTGTTGGTGCCGCTCTTGGTGATCGCGGTGACCACGCCGCCGGTGGAGCGTCCGAACTCCGGCGAGTAAGCTGCGGTGACCACCTGGAACTCGGCAATGGCGTCCTGGGGAACCGTTGGATAGGAATTGGAGCGCTCCCCGCCGCGGATCCCGCCGAAGAACGGCTGGTTATAGTCCGCCCCGTCGATGTTCACCGACGTGTTGATGCCCCGCTGGCCGAGGATGGAGATTTGGCCGCGAGACGGCTCGGTGACCGCCGTGGGCGTCATGTTGACGAAGTCCTGAAAGCGGCGCCCATTGATGGGCAGATTCTCGATGGACCGCATGTTGACCACCGCGCCGGGTTCGTAACGCGTGACCTCCACCAGAGGCGCGGTCACCTCCACGGTTTCCGCCACCGTCCCCAACTTCAGGGTCACGTTCACGTCCACTGACGTGCCCACGTTCACCACCACGTCAGTGATCTTGGACGGCGCAAACCCGCTGGCATTCACCGTCACGTTGTAACGGCCGGCTGACAACAGTACGGCCCGATACAGCCCCGATTCATCGCTAGTGACTTCTCGCGTGGACCCGGTCTCCGTGTTGCTGATCGTGATTTTGGCGCCGGGAACCACCGCGCCGTTGGGGTCGGAGACCGTACCCGTAATCTGGCCGGTTTGGGCCCCCGATTGGGCCAGAAGGCACGATGCCGACAACACCAAGGCCAGCCCGAAGAAAAGAGACTTCCGCATGATGGACATTGATTTCACCTCATTGTGGCAGGAGGAACACACTCGACCGCCGTCAAGGTATCGCAGCGGCGGATCAGGGTCAAGTTAAAGACTGATCAAAAGTCCTAGGTCTTGCGGGATGGCTGGGGCTGCAAGTATGATGAGGCTCCCCCCAAGAACGAAGAAGGAGAAGACTATCCAATGCCACGTAACAATGTATTCCTGGCACTCCTGCTGCTGGGCCTGTCGGCGATGGTGTCAGCACAACCGTCGATCGCTGCCGGCGGCATCCTGAACGGCGCCAGCTTCCGGCTGCCGGACGCGCCGGGCGGCGGCGTCGCCCCTGGGTCCATCATTTCGATCTTCGGCACGAACCTGGCCACCAGCACAGCGGCAGCATCTGCGGTGCCTCTTCCGTTCTCTCTGAGCGGAACGTCGGTGACCATCCAAGGACGTCCCGCCGCGCTGTACTTCGTATCCGCAGGACAGATCAACGCTCAGGTGCCTTGGGCGACCACGGCCGGGACGGTGCCGGTGGTGGTCACGGTTAACAGCACAGCCAGCGCGCCAGCGAACCTGACGGTCCAGGCCGCCGCGCCGGGCATTTTCTCGCAGGCCTCCAACGGCAAGGGGCCGGGCGCGATCCAGAACTTTGTCAGCCAGAACAGCACGCCGTTGAACACGCCAACCACCGCCATCACCCAGGGCGGTCTGATCATCATCTATGCGACCGGCCTTGGCGCGGTGAACAACCCGCCCGCCGACGGCGCCGCGGGGAGTGGTCAGACGACCTCGAATGCGGTGACGGTGCGGGCGGGCACGTCCACGCTGACGCCGGAATTTGCGGGCCTGGCCCCGGGCTTTGTCGGACTGTATCAGGTCAACGTCCGGCTGCCTGCCACGCTGCCCGAGGGCTGCAACATCGCGATCCAGGTGCTGGTGGCCGGACAGGTCAGCAACACAGCGACGCTGTCGGCGGCCAAGAGCGGCAACTGCACGACGCTGCCGAACGAGGCCACGGGCACGCCCGGTGGCTCGATCGGCGCCCTCTCTTTGACCCGGACTAATATTCAGATTGCTGGCTTGCCTCAGATCCCGGGAATCAACCTCAATCAGGTCATTGGGAACGTAGGGGGCTCGTTCATCAAGTACGGACCCGTGGTGGTATCGACCTCTTCGACGCCGTTGCCTCCGGCCGGCGGCGGCTGCATCGTGGACATCACTAAGAGCGATGCCGGACAGGCCACCGCGCCGAGTGCCTCGTTCCTCGATGCCGGTGTCCTTACCTACTCGGGGCCCGGCGCAGCCGCGCAGACAATCCCCCTGATTAGCACAGGGATCTATTCCCTGGGCACGACGGCGACCAACCTCACGGGAATCACGATCAACCCCGGGACCCACACGGTTCGCGGGGCCGGTGGCGCCCAGGTCGGTCCATTCACCGCGACCCTGAACGTGGCCGGGTTGTTTAACGGCAGAACCGATATCACCGGAACCACCTTCAGCCAAACCTCGGGCTTCACGGCCACGTGGGATGCCTGTCCCGATCCTGCCGGCCAAGTGTATATCGCCGGCTTTTCGGCCAACACAACCACGAAGACGCAGGGAGTATTCTTCTGCGCTGCTGCCTGCGCCGACCGCAGCTATCGAGTTGACTCCACGGTTTTGCGCCAACTCCCAATCAGCAGCAGCCAGGCAGCCGGAGTCTTCGTCCAGTTTGTTGGCACCCCGTCCCGCTTCACGGCAACGGGGATCGACGCTGGATACTTCATCTACGCTGACCTTTCCAGTTTCAGCGGCTTGAGCCTAGTCCAGTAGCGGGTTTTCACCACAAAGGGTACGAAGAGCACAAAGCTTTGTGTTCTTCGTGCCTTTGTGGTTGAATTCCCCTATGAGAAACCTTCCCCTATTTTGCCTGATCGTGGTGTGCTTCGCGGCGGGCGCGATGGCACAAGCACCGGTGGTCAGCGCGGGCGGCATTTTGAACGGCGCCAGCTTCCGCCTGCCGGATGTTCCCGGCGGCGGAGTCGCCCCGGGCTCTATCATCTCGATCTTCGGAACCAACCTGGCTTCGTCGA
>CAYPHP010000030.1:8699-14174 GCA_964410045.1 uncultured Acidobacteriota bacterium
GCTGCCGCCGTGCCGCTGCCGGCCAGCCTGAACGGAACGTCGGTGACGATCGGCGGACGCCCCGCAGCGCTGTATTTTGTTTCCGCCGCTCAGATCAACGCGCAGGTGCCCTGGGCCACGACCGCGGGATCGGTCCCGGTAGTGGTGACCACTGCCGCGGGAGCGAGCGCTCCGGTGAACGTGACCGTGCAAACGGCGGCGCCTGGCATCTTTTCGCAGACCTCCAACGGCAAGGGTCCGGGCGCGATCCAGAACTTCGTCAGCCAGACCAGTACGCCGTTGAACAGCCCGACGACGGCCATCGCGCCGGGTGGGTTGCTCATCATTTACGCGACTGGTTTGGGTGCGGTCGAGGGCCCACCGGCTGATGGCGCTGCGGGCAACGGCCAGAGGACAACGAATGCTGTCACCGTAAGGGTGGGCAACGCAACGGCGACCACGGAATTCGCCGGACTGTCTCCGGGTTTCGTCAGTCTCTACCAGGTCAACGCGCGCCTGCCTAGCACGCTGCCGCAGGGCTGCAACCTGTCGATCTCGCTGCAAGTCGCCGGCCAAACGAGCAACACCGTGACCGTAGCCTCGGCGACCAGCGGCAACTGCACCACTCTCGCGTCGGAGTCGACGCCGCCTCCCAATAGTTCGGTCGGGGCGATCGCCTTGTCGAAGACCACCACTTCGTTTTCCCTGGGAATTCCCGGCATTCCTGGAATCACGCAGACCGTCGGCTCCCTGACGGCGGCGTTCATCCGCTACGGGCCGGTCGCGGTTTCCCAGTTCGTCCTGCCCCCGCCCGACGGAGGCTGCATCATCGATTTTTCCAAGAACGAAACCGGCCAAGGAAGCCTGCCCGATTTCAGCGGCGGGATCGCCGCCGTGCTGGACGCGGGTGCGCTCACCTACACGGCGCCCGGCGGCTCGGCTCAGAGCGTCCCCAAGACCACAAGCGGAACTTACTCGCTCGGGCCGTCTTCGTCGAACACCTCGGGACTCACCATCGGCACGGGAACGCACACGGTGACCGGTGCCGGCGGCGCCAACGTCGGGGCGTTTACGGCCAGCCTCAACATCGCAGGGCAGTTCAACGGGCGGACCGACATCACGGGAACCCAGTTCAGCCAGGCCGCGGGCTTTACTGCGAGTTGGGACGCCTGCCCGGATCCCAACGGGCAAGTGGAGGTCTTCGCTTTCTCGCTGGACACTGCCAAGCGCATCCAGGGAACCGTCTTCTGTTCGGCGGCCTGCTCCGCGCGGAACTTCCGAATGACCTCCGACATACTGCGGCAGCTTCCCTTGAGCAGCACCCAGGCGGCCGGGGCCGGCGTGTTGTTCGTGGCCACGCCTACGCGCTTCACCGCGACCGGCTTGGACCTGGGTGTGATGTCCTTCGCCGACTTCTCGATCTTCGCGGGATTGACGTTGGGGCAGTAAGAGCCTCCACCAAAGAGACACAGAGGGCACAGAGATGAAACGGATCGCAGCCATACTTCTTCTTGCGGCCGCCTGCTACGCGGCCAAAGTTCCCATCACCCACGAAGCGATGTGGGCCTTCAAGCGCGTCGGCGCTCCGGCGCCGTCGCCGGACGGCAAATGGGTGGTGTTCCCGGTGGTCGAGCCGGCTTATGACGAAAAGGACCAGGTCTCGGACCTGTGGATCGTGGCCACGGACGGGGCGACGCCCCAGCCGCGCCGCTTGACGTCAACCAAGGGAGGCGAAAGCGGTCCGGCGTGGAGTCCGGACAGCAGGCGCGTGGCCTTCTCCGCCAAGCGCGACGGCGATGACGCGGCGCAGATCTACGTGATCGACATCGCCGCGGGAGGCGAAGCCCAGCGCATCACCAACGTATCGACCGGAGCGAGTTCGCCACGCTGGCGTCACGACGGCCGGGCCATCCTCTTTCAGTCGTCGGTCTACCCCGGCGCGCTCGACGACGAAGCCAACAAGAAGATCGCCGCCGAGCGTAAGGCGCGCAAGTACAACGCCCGCGTCTATACCAGCTTTCCGATCCGCCACTGGGACCACTGGCTCGACGACATGCAGACGCACGTGCTGGTGCAAGACGTGACGCCCGGCGCGCGGGCCCGCGATCTGCTGGCACCGACCCGCCTGGTGCGCGAAGCCGGATTCTGGGGTGCTTCAGCCCTCAGCAGCGACGACTTGCAGGCCGTGTGGGCGCCCGACGGGCAGTCCATCGTGTTCACCGCGACCACGCAACGGAATCGAGCCGCCTATGCCGACGTTGCGACTCATCTTTACCAGGTGGCGGTCAGCGGCGGCGAGCCGAAGGTGCTCACCTCCGGCGACACCATGAGCTATTCGCGCCCCCTGTTCGCACCCGACGGCAACACGCTCTACTTCGGCGCTCAGGCCATGGGCAAGAACACTTATTACCTGGACCGCGCGGCCCGGCTGACTTGGTCCGCAGGGACCGCTTCGGGCGTCCCCACGGTCCTGACCGAGAAGTGGGACCGCTCCGTCGACAGCTTTGCGGTCAGCCCGGACAGCCAGAGTCTGTACATGCTGGCCGAAGAGGCCGGTCACGTGAAGCTGTATCAGATGCCCTTGGGTGTGGCTGGAGCCGAGGTGCGTCAGGCCATCCCCACGAACCTGGGGGCCTACACGAACCTGTCGATCCCGCCGAAGGCCGCCAGCACCATTCTGGTGGCCAACTGGGAAAGCTCGATCAGCCCGCCTGAGGTGGTGCGGATCGATCCGCCGCAACCGCGCAGCCGGCTGCTCACGCGCTTCAACGTCGACCAGGCCAACAACATCGACTGGGGCAATCCCAAGGAGTTCTGGTTCGCCGGCAGCCGCGGGCAGCGCGTCCACAACCTGGTGATCCTGCCGCCGGCTTTCGATCCGGCCAAGAAGTATCCGCTGGTTTCCCTGATCCACGGCGGCGCCAACAGCATGTGGCGCGACGCCTTCGTGATCCGCTGGAACTATCACTTGCTGGCGTCGCCGGGATACGTGGTCCTGCTGACCAATTACACCGGGTCAACGGGCTTCGGCGAGAAGTTCGCGCAGAACATCGAGGGCGATCCGTTGAAGGGTCCGGGCGAAGAACTGAACCAGGCCGTGGATGAAGCCATCAAGCAGTTCAGCTACATCGATCCCACGAAGCTGGCGGCCGGAGGCGCAAGCTACGGCGGCCACCTGGCCAATTGGCTGCAGGCCACCACCAGCCGGTACAAGTGCCTGTTCTCCCACGCCGGCCTGGTCAACCTGGAGTCGCAATGGGGAACCAGCGACACGATCTATCATCGGGAGATCAACAACGGCGGGCCGATCTGGGAGCAGAACCGGATCTGGCGCGAGCAGAATCCCATCCGCTTGGCCAAGAATTTCAAGACGCCCATGCTGCTGACCATCGGCGAACGCGATTTCCGCGTTCCGCTCAACCAGACCCTGGAGAACTGGAGTTACCAGCAGCGTCTTCGGGTCCCCAGCAAGCTGGTGGTCTTCCCGGACGCCAACCACTGGATCCTGAAGGGCGAGGACCATCGCTTCTTCTTCCAGGAACTGTTGGGGTGGTTGAACCAGCACCTCAAGTAACTGCGAGAAATCGCCCAGTGTGGCGGGGTGTCGAATGATGCGATATCCCCGTATGTCGCTGTTTCCTTTGGCCTTCGCTATTGGCCAGCCATTTGCAGGCTAGATCTGCGAAGGAGGTACGGCCATGACTTCTCTAGTTACCTGGCTGGCCTTGCTCGGCGTGGCGGCGATCCTCGGGGCCACCCTGCTGTACATCCGGGAGTGGGGTCCGGGACTGGTGGTTCGACGTATCCGCTGCCCGGTGAAAGAAGTTGAGGCTAAGGTCACCTTCCTGCAGAAAGAAGGCGACTTCGGCAGCATGAAGGTCGAGGACGTTGTGGAATGCTCGCTGTTCCCCGACGCGCCGGTGACCTGCGAGAAGAAGTGCAAGGCGGCGTAGAGTCAGCGCTTTTGACTGCACCAATAGTCGCGGAAGGCGCGAAGACGGGGTAGTGTTTCGCGGTCCTCCTTGCTGGCGATGATGTCGTCCGGGTGGCACACCGGAAAGCCCTCCACCTCCACACGCCGGGCCCAGGCATCTTCAAAACGCTCAATCCCATCCGGCGCGAAGACCATCACCAAGCGCCGCATTCAGGGCCCGGCCGTTCTCGGGTTCTCGCTTCACGAGCAGATCCGCGTCCTGCGTGGTGTCGGGAAAGCCGAGAAGAATAGCGCCAGATTTTCCGATGAACAGATACTGCACGCCGTGGCGGCGTAGTGCCTTGCAGATCTCCTCGGCCTGACGGTATTCAAACGCGGCCATAGCCGAGCCAGGAGGGCAGATTCTCTTCGCACCAGCGCCGATACTCTTCCATCGTGTCGAAGGACCGGTAAGGCGCGTCGTCCAGGACCGGCTTGTAAGTGCGGATGAAGGCGTAGCGAAAGCGCTGCTCCAGCGGACGCCGCGCGGCGGCCTCGAATTCCTCCAGCCACTCCTGGGGGATTGAAGATGGTTCCACAGGGCCATTCTACCGCGTGACCTCACGTGCCAGCGGATATCATTCCCTCATGGCGCGACTGCGATCGATCTTCCTGCGTTTCCTCGGGCTGATCTACCTGATCGCCTTCGCGTCGTTCTATCCGCAGATCCCTGGATTGATCGGCGAGCGCGGCATCCAACCGGCGGGGGAATTTCTTCGCCTCGTCCATGAGCGCTTCGGAACGCGCGGATATTTCATGGCCCCGACTCTGGCTTGGATCAATCCTGGCGACGTCTTCCTGCAGTTGTTGGCGTTGGGCGGGGTTGTGGCGGCCTGCCTGGCGATGGCCGGAATCGCCACCGGCATAGCCTTCACCTTGTGCTTCGCGTTCTACCTTTCATTGGTCACCGCCGGCGGCGTGTTTATGGCCTTCCAGTGGGACGTTCTGTTGCTGGAAGCCGGATTCCTGGCCATCTTCTTTGCTCCTTGGCCGCTAGGACGGGAGAAGCCGTCGCCACCTCCTGCCGTGATGCTCTGGCTCTTGCGATGGCTGGCGTTTCGATTAATGTTCCTCTCAGGAGTGGTCAAGCTGACCAGCGGCGACGCCACTTGGCGCAACCTCACCGCGCTTCAATTCCACTATCAGACCCAGCCGCTGGCGAACTCGCTGTCGTGGCATGCGCATCATCTGCCGGCGTCCATTCACAAATACTCTTGTGCGGCGATGTTCGGGATCGAGCTGATTCTGCCGTTCTTCATCTTCGCCCCGTGGCGGATGGTGCGATCTGCGGCGGCCTCGCTGCTGATCGCGTTTCAGTTGGCGATCGTCGCCACCGGAAACTACACCTTCTTCAACTGGCTGACCATCGCCCTGTGCCTGCTGGTCTTCGGCGATTATTTTCCCAAGCCGGTCTCGTGGCGGCAGGAAGCGCCCGGGATCTTGCTGGCGCTGACGCTCGTTCCGCTCAGCCTGATCGAGACCGCCGTGCGTTTCCGCGCGGACCTTCCCGAATGGATCACCCG
>CAYPHP010000031.1:0-14088 GCA_964410045.1 uncultured Acidobacteriota bacterium
GTTCCGATACTGGAGCCGCCGGATCGATCTCCAGACTTTCCCCGCGCAGCATGGCCGGCAGCAGGAAGACCGCGAGAAAGGGATCACCGTTCGGGACAATGTCGTATTCGGGGGAGAACCGAAACCACAGGCGGAAATCGCCTTCCTGGCCCGAGAGTTCCGTCCCGGCGGGCGTTGCGCTGACTTTGATGTCCTCGATCCGCAAACGCGTTTCCTTCTCTCCGTGTCACCTCATGAAGTCTACGCGAGAGGCATGCCGGTCAGGGTCCTGCCTTCCCGCCAACTTTGTAACTCCCACATAGCAGCGGCGAAAGATCCCCTGAAATAATTGCGCGTCTACGGCTTCGGCCAGTTCGCTCAGTTCGTACCTGCGAATACAGTAGCGCAATGCTCTCTGGAACGGGCGGTCTCCCGTCTGTTCGGCCAACCGCAGGTTGTCGACGAAGAAGGTGAGGTCATGGGGGCCGTTGATCTTGGCTCGGCGCACTTGCTGCGGTGAAATAGTTTCAGGAAACATGGCCGAACGCGCCCCGAGCAGGTGCAGCGTGATCATGGTGCGGATGCACTTGGAACATCGGCCGCAGTTGGTTTCCGCATTCTCCCAGCAGACCCATAGATTGGAGAGGACCTCCGGTTCGGCGACGATGGCTCGCACCTTCTCGGTGCGCCGGATCGCTCCGCCATCATGGATGAATCTGGTAGCTTCGGTCGACCACTGCGGGTCGGTCAGAGCATGGCTCCCGTCAGGCAGCAATTCGGCATACGTGTGGCTGGAGGGGATGTAGACAATGGGGAAACCGAGCGCCAGGCCAATCGCGGCCAAGACCGAGCCAAAGTAGCTGCCCCATCCCATCTTGGTGAACGGATACGCCAGCTTTCGCGCGTTGGTAGCGACCCGCACCAACTGCTTGCCGCATCGGGCGGCCACCGCCGCGTAGGGCTGCAGCATCGGGTCCCACACGCCACCGTCTTCGACGACGAAATCGAAGCCGTGCGCTGCAATCAGGTGGGTGATCCTCTCGCGGTTGGCCAAGAAGGTGTAGTTGCTGTCGACTCCTCTCGAATAGAACGACGCCACACCCTGATTTCGGACGGTCTTGGGCTCAGACTTGCACGCAACTTGGATCTTCTGGAAGGTGGGATTCCAGCAATGAAAAATCTCCTGCAAAATCCGAGTTGAACGGAGCAGGCTTTCTGAAACCGGCGCCTGCGGATCGATTTCCAGACTCTCCCCGCGCAGCATGGCCGGCAGCAGGAATGCGGCCAGAAAAGGATCTCCGTCCTTGGCGATGTGGTATTCGGGCGAAAACCGAAACCAAAGACGGAAATCCCGCTCCTTAGCGGAGAGTTCCGTCCCTCCGGACGTTTCCGTGACCCGAATGTCCTCGATTCGCACTGCTGTTCCCTGTCTGATGCGGCGAGAGGCCATGGCCGACCGGCGCAACGGGCGTCAATGTTACCACTTGGCGGGAACATGGCTGACGCCTATTGCCGGCTGGCGTCTTGGGCGGACTACCGCTTCACGACCGTCGCGCAGACCTCCATCGTTTCCCGGGCCACGTCGTCCCAACTGCGGCCGAAAGTATTGGCAATGGCCGCCGCGTTCCAGGACCGCGCCAGCGATTGCTCCAATGCTCCCCTCAGTGCGGCCGCGTCAGCTGGCGGAACCAAGATTCCGCTTTCGCTATTGAGCAACTCAGGGATGCCTCCTACGTTTGACCCCACCACGGGACGGCCGCAGGAGAGCGCTTCCAAAACCACATTGGGGCAGCCCTCTTTGTGGCTGGGCAAACAAAGCAGGTCCGAGGCCGCCAGCCAGCGGGCGATCTCCGGGGCCTTTCGCGGGCCCAGCAACTGCGCGTGCCCGGACAATTCCCCGCGCTCCATACGCCCGCGAAGTTCCCCGTCGAGCGGTCCTTCACCGATGAAGACCATCTGCAAACGAGGTTGGGCGGAAAGAAGGCTCAGAGCCGCTGACCACAGCTCGCGGACGCCCTTGAGTTCCGCCAACCAGCCCACAAACAGGACCAGTTGAGCGTCCGGCGCTACGCCCAGTTCGGCCCGTGCGGCGGCCCGGTCTGCAAGGCGGAACACGGAAGCATCGCAGCCGTTATGGATCGTGCGCACTCGATCCGCAGCACCGCCAAGGTGCATGGCGCGCCGCCGCAGGTCTTCGCTTACCGTGAGCACGAAGGACGCGCGGCGGACCGTCTCGCGGGCCGCGCGACGGGTGAACGGATCTCGAATATCGTGGAGGTCGCTGCCCCGAGATCCCACTACCACCGGGACTCCCAGTTTCTCGCCGGCCATCACCGCCGCGTAGCCTTCCGGCTGCAGGTAATAGGCCAAGACCACGTCGGGCCGAGACTGGCGCAGGTAAGGGAGTAGCCTCCGCGCACAGTTCCATCCGTTCCATGGCCGGCTGACCAAGGGAAGCGCCGGGTACTCGAAATAAGTGGTCCGCTGAACTCCTTCCGGCGAGTACGACAAGTCAGCCGGAGCATAGCGCATCATGGGATGCCAGCGAGGGAACGTCGCCAGCGGGCAGAAAACTTCAACATCAGCCGATTTCTGCAGAGCCAAAACGGTCTGCAGGATCGCGCTGCCGTGATAGGGCCGGGCGCTGGTCGGGAACATCGGAGTCACGACGGCGATACGCATCCGAATCGTCCTCAAAGCATTTCACGGTCGCGACAGGAGTTCTTGGAACAAGTGCTCGTATTGGCTCCACATGCGCTCAATGCTAAACCGTTCCAGAGCCAGTCGACGCGCGGTGTCGCCCATTCCAGCCAGGGAATCACTGGCGGCGGCCCGGCACATTGCGTCGGCCAGAGCGCCGGCGTCTTGTGGCGGGCAGTACCATGCCACCGAACCCTCCGGGGCCGCTTCCGGAACGCCTCCCACACGCGTTGATACGATCGGAAGGCCGGCGGCCATGGCTTCCAGGATCACGACCGGTAAGCCCTCGGAGAGTGAAGACAGCACAAACACGTCCAGGCGGCTGAGGAATTCCGGCACTTCGCGGCTGGCGCCGTGCAACTGGACGGCTCGACCAAGGCCCAACTGTGCGACGCCGTCCTCCAGAGATTTACGCAATGGTCCATCGCCAAGAACGTGCAACTCGCACTCGGGGAACTTGGCCAGCACGGAGCGGAACGCCTCGAGCAGCAGGCCATGGTCCTTGGCCGGCACCAGCCGTCCGACCGTGCCAAAACGCAAACGGGGCCGCTGGCTGCCGGGCTGCGCGGGCTGGCGGACGAACCGTTCCACTGGAATGCCGTTCAGGATCACCCGGGTCTTCCTTCTGGGAATGTCTCGATGGTCCACAAAGAATCCCCGGCTGTCCTCGGAGACCAGAACCACGGCGTCGGTCCACCGCAACGTTGCGCGAAAAATGCGTTCCTGCTTGGCCTTCATGTGTAGGACGCCCAGGCCGTGACGCGTGTTCACCACCACCGGTACGCCTGCCTGACGCGCCGCGGCCACACCGTAGTGGTGGACATTGGCGTTGTGGGTGTGAACCACCTCGGCGCGGAATCGGCGCAACGCGCGGGCCATCTGCCACGTCGTCCGCAGCGAGATACCCTTCTTCTTTTCGAAAGCGATCAAGGGAATGCCGGCGGCCTCGAGCTCACCGGCGAAGAACCCGCGGCCAAGGAGGCAATAGACGGCGGGATCGTGTCCGGCGGCCTTTTGGGCCAGAGCCAGATCCACGGCGAGCCTTTCCAGGCCTCCCATCTCCAGGTTCTCAACCAACTGAACGATACGCACGCCGGCTCCCCGGGAAGACCCGATCAGGCCCAGTAGATCTTGATTAGAACGACGATGAACGTGAGACTGGCTGCCTCCACGAATCCGACTCGCGTCGCTAAGGCGAATGGGGTGAAACTCGCCAATGGTTTCTCCTGCCTCCGGACGATTTCAGCCAGGGCCACGGCCAGGCCGATGACGATGTAGAGCGTCATCGCATAAGTGCGGGAGAGGAACCAGGCTGCCGCCAGATAGGTGACAAAGCCGAGAGCCAGAGCCTCTCCAATGGTCCGCAACTCGTGATCCTCAGGCTCCTCTTCCGGCAGCTTGGTGATCGAGTACAACTCGAACAAGGTAACCAGGAGCACGGCCAGCCACAGGAAGTAGCCCACCAATCCCAGCTCGGCGAAGCACAGGATGTAGGAATTGTGGGCCGTGCGCACGTGGTTGTCGGTAAAGAATCCGTAACCCACTCCCCAAATCGGGCTGGCCTTCAGCATCACCAGGCCCGCCGACCAGGCTTCCCAGCGTCCCGGCTCCCGCATGGCGCGGCCACCCGTGAAATTCAGGGCCAGGAGAACCGTGCCCAGCATACCCGCGAGAATCAGCGCGCCGATCTTGCCGATCCGCTCGCGCAAAGACAAGCCGATCAACAACAGCAAACTGAGCATGCCTCCGCGGGAGCGGGTCAGGTAGACGCCGTAGACCAACATCAACGCGGGGATCACCACGAAAAAGAACCGCTTGGTCAAACTCCCCCGCGCCCAGATCAAGCCCAGGAAGGGCAGGACGGTCAGCAAGGCTTGGGCGGTGTCGTTGGGATCGTTGAAGGAACCCAGGGCGTGCATGCGCCGCAAGACTCCTTCTTCGGCATCCAACTCCGACTCGGAAGCGTCGGGCCCAAGGCGACCCCCTTCGCGCATCACAAAAAGATCTTCCCGGATGCCAAAGTCGTAAGCGAGAGTGCCTTGAACCACCAGGTACAAGGAAAGTACAACCAACAACCCCATCACGATCCGCAGGCGGCGGACGGTGTTTACGGTCAGCACCACCAGCAGGAAGGCGGTCATGGTGACGCCAAACTCGTTGAAGGCCGCGAGTGCGCCGCCCAGCCAGCGTTCCACCACGATGCGACTGAAAGATACCCATCCCCAGAACGCGATCATCAGGTAGAACTGCCAGGCTCGGAAGGTCGGCCGGTCGCGGCCGAACAGGTTCAGGCTCGCCGCCGCCAGGCCCAACAAGCCCAGCCACAACATGATCCGAAAAGGCGCGAGCTCGCGGAAGATGTCGAAAGGACGCGTGTAGGCCAGTGTCAGATAGACGAGAAGCAGGAAGAAAGCCATAGCGTGTCGTCAGCGCCCGGCGTTCCGCGAACGTCTCATACCGCCCGCCTTCATAGTCGGAACCATACCTCTATCCTAACGCATTGAGCGAAGAACGTTGAGGACCAGCGAGGCCCAGCGTTTGCCCAGAAAACCCGGAAAGGGGTATTGCCAGAGGGACCGCCAGAGATAGCTTCTTTCCCTGCGGCGCGAAAAGTCGCGGGCGGAAATCCCGGCGCTGAAGAGGGCGGCGCAGCGGATGCGGCGGCGCCACCAGTAGCGCGACCATCCACTCAGCCCCTGCAACAGCGTCCGTTCCAGGATCTTCTCTGTGTTCGCGACCATGCGTTCCGGATCGCGGCTCATACTCCCCGGATACGATCGCAAAACGGCCAAGGGTTCCGGCACATATGTGAACGGATGCTTCATGGCCAGGCGGAACCACAAGTCCCAATCCTCACATCCGGTAAGAGTCTCGTCGAAGCCCCCGGCATCCTGAACCACGTCCTTGCGGACCAGCACAGCGGAGCCTGAGCCGCAAACGCAATTCCTATATCGCAACGTGGGCCACAGCGAACTGGGAGGCGCGGCCTGGGCCAGCCGCCTGGTCCCATCCGGCTCGGCCATCCAAACGGAGTTGTAGACGAGCATCACCTGAGGCTCGCGTCTTAAGGCCTCCTCTTGCAGCCGGATTTTCTCCGGAAGCCAGGAATCATCCGCGTCGAGAAAGGCCAGCCAGTCTCCGCGCGCTTCCCGAATGCCTGTATTGCGCGCCGCCGAAAGCCCGCGGTTGTCCTGGTAGACATAGCGCACTTTACCGGAGAAACCGGCCACCACCTGACGCGTCTCGTCCGTCGATCCGTCGTCCACCACCACGACTTCTTGAACCGGCCGGGTTTGCGCCAGCACGCTGGCGATGGCTTCCTTCAGCAGTGCGGAGTGATTGTAGGAAGGGATCACCGCGCTGATGTTCAATCCGGACGTCATGCGCCACTCTTTCCCGTAGCGCCGAAGACAAGGTCGCGCAAGGCGCTATAGGCGCGCCGTCCGGCAGCCACTTGATCCTGCGCCGCCGTCAGCAGTTGGTCGCGGAACTTCGGCGCCGAGTCCCAGAATTGCTGGATGGCAGGCAGTAGTTCCTCTTCCAGTCGTTCCAACGCAATCACCGTGCAGCCGACCCCAAACTGATCCTTGAGTCCCAGAAACTTGTCCGCGTAGTAGGCCGAGGCCACCAAACCGATCGCTGGAACGCCCTGAGCAAGTGCAAACACGGCGGCATGGTAGGAGCCAGTTACTACGACGCGGCACGTTCCCGCGCGACGAATCACATCGACGGGAAAGAAGGACCCGTCCGCGGCGAACTGCAAGTCCTGGCCCGGGAGAAGTTCGCGCAGCGAGTTCAGGTCCGAATCGGCAGGGTTCTGGGAAATAGGAACCGGAACCAACGCCGCCGGCAACCGGCGAGTGGCTTCCAGGAGAATCGGACGAAGCCGGTTGATCACCGCCGGGTCCAGGCCGGAATAAGAGGCGAGCCGCAGATTGACGCCGATATTCGCGCCCAACTCCGCGGGCCGTTCGCGGTACGCCAAGTCGATGGCGTCGTCGCCGGTGATGAAGACGCGCGATCCGGGTACACCCAAGGACTCGACAAGAGCGGGACCAACGCGAGCCTCGCGCAGCCCCAGCAAGGTGATTTGAGGCAGGACCTGGCGAGCCTGGTCTACGAGAACCGGCGTGGTCAGGGGACCGATTCCTTGTCCCAGAGCAGCAGCGGGAACACCAAGACGAATCGCACCTTCGAGCACCTGCAATATGGCCAAGCCGGAATCTTCGAAGGCGTTGTTGATCCCCCCCATGCCGGTGACCAGAACCAGGTTTGCCGCGCGCAGTTCTTCCTCAAAACGGGCAGCGTCGCCGCCCGTTGCTCCACGGAGCGAATCGCGGAGACGAAGAGCCAGCGATGCCAAGCCGGCTACCAGCGGCTGGTCTTGCCGTTGACGCCACCACGGTTGCAGCCTTGAGGGAATCATCCGCGCCGCCGAGCGGAGGACCTTGCGCCGGCGCAACCATGCGGTGCGATCCTCGCTGGCAATGGGTTGGACCTCCGGAGCCACCCGCATGAGCCGCTCCGGCGCGCGGGAGATGACCCGGAAGGTGGCAGCCGGCCACAACTCCCGCAGGCGTTCGAGCGCCACTTGCAGCATGGCCACATCCCCGACGTTCAAGCACGAGTAGCTGCCTGGCTCGATCAGGATACGCATGCGCGTTCAGCACTCGCTCGCGGGTGGTTTGTCGGCATTCCTGTTCGCCGTGGACTTTGATCGACGCGAATCGGTTCCACGGTATCGCCCTCCGCCACGCAAGTCAAACGGGGCCTCGACTATTGTCGCGCCTCCGCACAGGGTGTATTATGCTGCGAGTTCTGCAGGGCCCCGGGTTTATAGAATTAGAGGTCCAATGGTGGCGCAAGGAAGTGCGACGACTGAACCCGTAGTGTTGCCCCTGCTCGACTGGCAATTCACCATCCAGTCCCCGAGTGGGATCCTTCAAACCTACGACAGCACCGTCTGCGCTGCGCTGCTGCCGGCGATGCTGCGGGCTCAGAAGTTGGCGATTCCTGGAGTCGTTTCGAAGTGCCTTTGGGATACGCTTCCCGAAGTCCAGTCCGTTCTATCGTCGTTTCTGCGAGGCCGCGTGTCGATCGTGGAAGTGTCGGCTCAGGCGGCTCCAAGGATGCCCCTCTCGGCGGCAACCTCCCTCTTCTTCTCCGGGGGCGTGGACAGTTTCTATTCCCTGCTGGTCGAACACGAAAAGGTGCGGAACTTGATCCTCGTGCACGGCTTTGATGTTCCGTACCAACGGGAACAGGAATTCAGGACCCGCGAAGAGAGCGTTCGTCGCATCGCCCAGAACTTCAAGAAGCCTATGGCCGTGGTCCGGACCGACTTGCGGGACTTGCCGAGCCCGCCTCCTTGGAGCTTTTGGTACGGAAGCGCGATGGCCGCGGTGGGCCATGCTCTGGGGCACCTCCACGGGACGCTGCTGGTGGCCGCCAGTCACGCCTGGGAAGCGCTGTATCCGTGGGGCTCGCATCCGCTCCTGGATCCGCTGTGGTCTTCCGAGGCCGTCCAGATCGTCCATCACGGCGCCAACGTTCGCAGAATCGACAAGGTAAAAGTGATTTCGCGTTCCCCGGAAGCGTTGTCGGAGCTTCGCGTTTGCTGGGAAAGCTACGGTGACGTCAACTGCGGCCGCTGTGAGAAGTGCCTGAGAACGATGGTCGCGCTGGCGGCTTTCGGCGTCCTGGAAAAGGTCCGGTTTGCCGCGACTCTTACGCCTTCCGCTGTCCGCTCGATTCGACTGGATTTCAATGCGGGAATGCACTGGCGGGAAATGCTGAGTCTGGACCTGCCTCCCCGCTATCGCAGCGCGGCCGAACACATTCTCGGCAATCTTCGCTGGGAACTGCCGCCGCACGATGGAACCTTCAGAGGAGAAGTGCGGCGCGGTTACTATCTTACCCGGCAGCTTCTGCAGCTCGGGAAGAGTTTTATCTCCTGAAGCGATCTTCCGGCGACCCCCGCACTGTCGCCCCAACGGATCGGCTGTGGTACGCTCCGACTGTATGCGCGCGACGGACATTTCGCATTCTGAGTGTTGCATGCGTTGTCTCGTCCGGAGCGGCATCGGCGATTTTGACCTCTCCTTCCAGTTTCAACCCCGAGTAGAGGGGCCTTCCGGTGATGCCAGTTGGGCGCTGGCCTGCTTGCTGCTGCCGGCGATGAAACTCGGCGAGCCACTGGAGATCGATGGAGCGGTCTCGCCCAAGCTGCTTGCGTCGGTCCCTACGTTGCAGGACGTTTTCTTCAGTTGGGTCCCCGGCCTGAAGCGCATCGCAGTGGTCGCCAACAACGCGGAGTCGCGGCAAGGCGCCGGTTGCGGGTTGTTCTTCTCGGCCGGCGTCGATAGCTTCTACACCCTGATCCAGAACCGCAGCAGCGTCTCAGCCCTCATCACCGTTCATGGCTTCGATATTCCTGTCGAGGACGAACCCTCATTTGGCGTGCTGCTCGATCGGGCTTCGAAAGTCAGCGCCGTCTGCGGAAAGCGGATGATCGCGGTGAAGACCAACGTCCGGCAATTCAGCGACCGGCTGCTGAGCTGGGGCATGTACCATGGTTCGGCCATGGCCGCGGTTGGGCTGGGATCGGGTTTCTCCCGCTGCTTCGTGGCCTCGTCGGACACCTATAGGGACCTTCAGCCGTGGGGCTCCCATCCGCTGACGGACCCGCTCTGGTCGACCGAGGGAACGGCATTCGTCCATGACGGGTGCGGCGCGAACCGCATGGAGAAGCTGGCGGCGATTTCCAAAGAGCAGTGGAGTCTCGACGCGTTGCGCGTCTGCTGGGAAAGCAACTCCGCAACCAACTGTGGGCGTTGCGAGAAATGTTTGCGGACCATGGTGGGTCTGCACTTGATCCGTTCCCTGACGCGCTGCGCCACTCTTCCGCATGCGATCCCTGTGGATGCGGTTCGGGGCCTGCAGCTCAACAAACTGGATTGGATGTATTGGGCGGAGTTCCTGGCTTTCGATCCGGACCCGGCCCTGCTCCGCGCGATCCAGGTGGCTCTCGCCAATTACTCCTTGGGATTGCCGCCGGGCCGGGGGTCTGTGAAGCAGGTAGTGAAGCGGATGCTGGCCATCGCGCGCCATCAGGCCAGGCCATTCTTTACGGCGGAAAAGCTGGTTCGCGACTTGCCCTCTCGCTGAGTTGTTGAGTTGACAGGGCGCAGTGGCCCCCATACGATTCCCACAGCGATGAATGCCTTGCGGATCGCCGTCAGAAAGCTGGGGACCGCAGTGCGACTCCTGAAAGAGGATCGGCCGCGGCTGCTGCGCAAGCTGAGTTGGCGGTTTGAAACATTGGTAGTTTTTTCGGCCGCCCCTGGTGAGATCCCGCTTCCCGGCGCCATGCCGGAAGTGACGCTTCGGCCGCTGACGGTCTCCGAGTTAAATGACCTGGCACCCGTGGCCGAAGAGATCCGCGACGCCGTGGAGCGCTGTCATGCTTTCCTGGGTGAAGGAGCCGCCCACGGCGCGTTCTGGCAGGGAAAGTTCGCCCATCTTTCGTGGCTCATCTCGGCGCAATTGGATTCCCAGCGTCTGCCGCCTCGCTTTGTGAAACTACGGCCAGGGGAAGCTGAAATCACGTTTTGCGCCACCCTCCCGGAGTCCCGGGGCCGGCGCATTTACCCGTTCGTGATTCGCAGTCTGTTCCAACTGGCGCGCGAACGGGGAATCCGCAGGGTCTACATGATCACCCTGGCCGACAACGTGGCCTCGCAAAAGGGAATCCTTGCAGCGGGACTATCGCGCCGCCGCGGCGGAATCGTGTTCCTGCGGTTCTTGGGAATGAACCTCGTCTGGCGGTACTTTCGGCTTTGGAACTAGCCAGTGACCCGTTGGTTTTGTTCGTGTGAACGAATCGAAAACGTTTGAAGCATTGGAGGGCGGGGACGGAGCCCCGCCCCTACCAAACCCGAACCTGTAGGGGCAGGGCCTCCGCGCCTGCCCTCTGGCCGTGACTTTCGGAAGAGCGGTTCTTAGTCCTGGTTCAGGGCGTCAACCAGCGTAGCCCCGCGGCATACCAATCCCGGAACCACGATGGCCGCGAGGGCTGCAGGGTCATCAGCCGGGCTCGATCGGTCGAGTCCAGGCTGTGCGTCAGCCGCAGGAAGATCAGGTAAAGCAAAGCTCCGGTACCGACACCCACGAAGGCTGCCGGCAAGGGAGAGAGGGATCGAGCGATCAAAGCGGCGACCGCGGCCATAGGGATCGCCGACGCCACCATGCCCCAAAGTGGCTTGGCCTGTACCGGGATGGTGAACTTGCGGGCGACAAAAACCCAGGTGCCGGCGGAAGCCACCAACTGGCTGACCCCGTTCGCGTAGGCCGCCCCGATGGCGCCGTGCGAGGGAATCCACCAGAGGTCAAGGCCCAGGTTCAGGATGGCTGTCGCGATTCCCCATTTCAATAGAAAGCTTTGGTTCTCTGTGGTGACGAGCAACGAACGCGCCGGGTTCAGCAGCGCTTTCGACAGCGCAAACACGGCGACCGTCGCCAGCACTGGGATCGCCGGCAGGTAGGCAGATCCGTAGGCGAGGCGAATCGCGGGAGAACTGACCGCAGCCATCCCCAGCGTGAGCGGCAGGGCCATCAAGGCTATGTATTTCAGGGAGGTCGCGGTGAGGGCGCCGACAGCGGCGGGATCACGCCCCTGCTTGACCATCAACGTGGTCACCGAGGCAGTGGCCAGAATCCGGGGCGCCAGCACTGCCTGCTGCATGATGTTGAAGCTGAGCGAGTAGAAGGCGACCTCCCGAATATCGCAGAACCAATTCAGGAAGAACATCTCCGAGCGGTCCCAGACCACGGTATCCAGCGCCAGCAGCACAGTGGACTGCCAGCAGAACCGCACCAAGCGTTGGCGCACATCGAGCGGAATGGCCCCGGCGGGTGTCCCGTCGAACACCGCGAAGCGTCGCTTGTACAGCCAGTAGCGTATTCCCAGGTCGGTCAACCGCGAGACCAACAGGGCCGCGGTCAAGCCGACCAAGTCCCATCCGGCCACCAGCGACAGAACCACGCCCACCAGATTCACCATAGTGCCGGCCACCGACGAGCGGACGTTATCGCCGAGTTCTTCAAGCGCGGCGTTGGCTGCCGTCAATATTCCCAGCAGCATAGACGGCATCACGCTGAGAACGGCCAGGCTGGCATACCCGTGGTGCTGCGGCGCCAGCCGCGAAAAGACCACCACCAGGCCGATGACCACTGCCACCAGACCGCTGATCAACTGGAACCGGAACGTAGTTTTGATCACGGCTTTGGCCGTGGCCACGTCACCACGTCCGAAATACTCGGCGGCAAACTTTCTGGTTGCCAGGGGAACGCCAAAGGTCGCCATCAGCCCGGTGATGGTGGTGATCCAGAGGGCCAGATTGTAGTAGCCGAGCTTTTCCGGGCCCATCACCCGGGCCACGGCCACGGAGCAGATCAGTCCTGCGGAGAAGCCGACAATGCTGTCCAGGGCCAGCCAGAAGGAATTGCGGGCGACGACCTTGGTGCTCATGGCTTCCTATCCGGCTGGAAGAGGCGGCGGGAGTGGGACACGAGGCAGGGCTCCCCACGCCAGTTCATGGGGTTGCAGTCGCCCAGATCATGAGATCTCCGACAACGATGGATACGGACTCCTGGGTGTTCGTCGAGCGCGAGAGTTCATCATAACATCCCTCGCGTCCCATGCTTGCAGCGGCCTTGCGCGTGGGTTAGTATCGATGGTGCGGCAGACCAACGGATCGAGCCCTCCCGCAATCTCACGACTGATTCCGTGACCGGCGACTCCATCATCTACTTTGCCAAGGAGTGGGGGCAGCAGCCCACCAGTTGCGACCACGTCTTTGAGCATCTCTCCCGGCGGAACAAGGTGCTGTGGGTGAACTCGGTAGCCACCCGCACGCCGAATCTGTCCTCGGCGCGCGACTGGGGGCGAATCTTCAGCAAACTGCGCCGCATCCTCGGCGGTTTGCGCCAAGTGGGACCCACGGCGTGGGTCTTTCAGCCCCTGGTGATCCCGCTGCCCTATTCCGAATGGGCCAGGCGGGTGAACCGGACGTTGTTGCGATGGTCGCTGAGGCGGCAGGCCCGCAAACTGAACATGCATCGCCCGCAGGTCTGGACCTTCCTGCCCACCGTCGGATACTTGCTCGGCGCCTTCGAGGGTTCGCTGGTGGTCTACTATTGCGTGGACCTGTGGTCCGGTCTTCCCGGCATTGACGACCGCGAACTGGCGGCCATGGAAATGGATTTGCTAGCGAAGTCGGACGTGTGTTTTGGTACCGCGAATTCGCTGGTGGATCACCTGAAGCAGGGAAACCCGTCCAGCTTTCTCGCTCTCCATGGAGTGGATCATGCCCACTTCGCGCGAGCCCTGGAATCGGACACCGCCGTTCCCGACGATGTGGCGCGGCTTCCCAAACCGATCATCGGTTTCTTCGGGGCCATCCATGAATGGATGGACTTTCCCCTGATCGTACATCTGGCGAAGAAACACCCCGACTGGTCCATCGTGCTGATCGGCAAGGCGGAGATGAGCACCGAGGCGCTCAGCGGCCTGCCGAATGTCCACTTGCTCGGCCCGCGTCCCTACGCCAGCCTTGCAGGGTACTGCAAGGCTTTCGCAGTGGGACTGATTCCATTCGTCATTAACCAAATGACCCTGCACATCAATCCCATCAAGCTGCGCGAATACCTGAGCGCCGGCCTAGCGGTGGTTTCCACGGCGCTCCCCGAGGTCCGGCGCTACGGAAGCTTCGCTCAGGTCGGAGAGGACCACGAGGATTTCCTGCGCCAAGTGGAGCGCGCCTGCCAGGAAGATAGTCCGGAGAAGCGCCGGGTCCGGAGCGAAGCGGTGCGCGCCGAGAACTGGGAAGGCGTGGTGGAGAAAGTGTGCCAGAAGGTGCTGGAGGTCAAGGCGGCCAAATCCAAATGAGCGCGCCAGTCTATCGCGTCGGGCTGTCCGGAGCGGGCTACGTCAGCCAGTTTCACATCCGCGCTCTGCAGCGGCTGCCCCAGGTCCGGATCGCCGGAATTACGGATGTGGTTTCCTCCCGGGCGCAGGAGGTCGCCAAACGATTCGGGCTGCCTCGCGCCTTTGACTCCCTGAAGGCCATGGCAGCCGATGGACTGGACGTGGTCCACGTCCTGACGCCCCCGGCATTCCACGCCCAGGTAACCCTGGAAGCGTTGGCGCTGGGTTGTCACGTCCTGGTGGAAAAACCGCTGTCGACGCGAGTGGAGGATTGCGACCGCATCGCGGAGGCGGCCCGCGCCGCGGGCAGGACCGTCGGCGTCAACCACTCTTACCTTCGCAATCCCACCGTCGTGCGGGCCGCGGACGCGGTGCGCCGCGGATTGATCGGAGAAGTTGTCGCCGTAGACTATTTCCGAAGC
>CAYPHP010000032.1:0-12281 GCA_964410045.1 uncultured Acidobacteriota bacterium
CACTACGGCCCGGCGGCCGGTCTGCCGCAATTGCGCGAAGCCATCGCCGCGCGCGTTGCCGCCAGCCGCGGCATAGCCGTCACGCCCGATCAAGTGGTAGTGCAGCCCGGCGGCAAGCCGACCATGTTCTATGCCATGCTGGCCTTGCTCAACCCCGGCGACGAAGTGGTCTATCCCAATCCCGGCTTCCCGATCTACGAGTCGGTGACCAATTTTCTTGGCGCGGTGCCCAAGCCGGTGCGCTTCGTCGAGGAGAAGGGCGTGATCCGCTGGGATCTGAACCACTTCAAGAGCCAACTCAGCGATCGGACGCGGCTGGTGATCACCAACTCGCCGCACAATCCCACAGGGTCGGTCCTTACCGGCGACGATCAGATTGAGTTGGCGGCGATGTTGCGCGACCGCGACCTGGTGGTCCTGGCCGATGAGATCTACTGCGACATTCTCTATGAAGGCCGCCACGTCAGCATCGCATCGCTGCCGGGAATGCGCGAGAAGACCATCATTCTCGATGGTTTCTCGAAGAGCTACGCCATGACCGGATGGCGCCTTGGGTACGGAGTCATGCCGCAGGCCTTGGCCGAACAGATCACGCGTCTCGGGATCAACTGCCATTCCTGCGTGTCGAGCTTCTCGCAAGTGGCCGCGGTCCAGGCGCTGAACGGGCCGCAGGACGACGTCCGCAAGATGGTGGCCGAATTCCGCGCCCGCCGCGATCTGATCGTGGCCGGTCTGAACAAGCTGCCGGGCGTTTCCTGTTGTATGCCGCAAGGCGCGTTCTACGTCTTTCCCAACATCACCGGCACCGGCCTGGCCTCGAAGCCTCTCGCCGACGCGCTGCTTCAGGACGCTGGCGTCGCTTGCCTGTCAGGAACGTCGTTTGGCGCCTTTGGCGAAGGCTATCTGCGCTTCTCCTACGCCAACTCGCAGGAGAAGATCAAGAAGGCGCTCGGGAACATGGAGAAGTTCCTGGCCGACGGGCGAGCCAAACGCATCGCGTAGGGTTTTTCACCACAAAGGCACAAAGGGCACAAAGAAGAGCGGTTTTCTTTGTGTCCTTTGTGCCTTTGTGGTGAGTTACAGCTTCAGTAGTTCCCGTAACCTTCTGGTCTGGGCCCGGCTGACCGGGACTTCCGTCTGCTTCTTGTCGTCCATCTTCAGCAGGAAGGTGCTCTTGAACCAGGGGACCACTTCGCGGATGCGGTTGATGTTCACCAGGTACGAGCGGTGGACGCGCCAGAAGGTGTCGGCGGGGAGGAAGGATTGCAGCTCCTCGATGGTCCGGTAGTTTGACGTGCCTTCGAGCGTCCGCGCCACCACGGTGATCAGGCCGTCTTCGATCGTGGCGAAGACCACGTCGTTGGGATCCACCAGCATCATGCGGTTTTCGGTGCGCACGACTACCTTGGCGTGACGCTGCTGGCGGGATTCGAGTGCCGCTTCGATTTTCTCGAGCGGCGGCGCTTGGTGCGCGTCGATCAGTCGCCGGGCCTTCTCCAATGCCTTGGCCAAGCGCGCCTTGTCGATGGGCTTCAGCAGGTAGTCGACGGCGTTCACTTCGAAGGCCTGCACCGCGTACTGATCAAAAGCAGTGGCGAAGATGACGTAGGGCAGGGGGATCTTCTTCTCCGCCAGACGCCGGATCACGCCCAGGCCGTCGAGGCCGGGCATCTGCACGTCGAGAAAGACCAGGTCCGGCTCCAGTTGCTTGATCAGGTTGACGGCTTCCAGGCCGTTGCGTCCCTGCCCGACGATGTCCACTTCCGGATGGCTCTTCAGCAGGTAGGCCAGCTCATCGCAAGCCAGCGGCTCGTCGTCCACAATGAGGGTGGATAGAGTTTGGGCAGGAGCCTTCATCTGAATTAGGAGTATACCGAAGCGGGCTTACTGCTTGTAGAGCATTTCGCTCTCGGTGCCGTGGGTGGCCACGGTCTTGAAGCCGAACGAGCGAAGAGCCGCCGCGCATGCGTAGTTGTCGCCGCCCACCATGGCCCACATCGTGTCGATGCCGTGCGGGGTCATTTCTTGAACTGCTGCCCGGAAGAGCAAGCGCGCGACGCCCTGGCAGCGGAAGTCCTGATGGACGAACATGGCCATCTCGGCCTTGTTTCCGTCGGGCATCAACACCATGTGTCCGATGATCTGGCCCTCGACGCGCGCCACCAGGTTGATGCCCTTGGTCAGCAGCGTGTCGAGCCACGTCTTGCGGCGGAGCAGGTTGCTGGGCGGAAGGCCGAATGCCGCGTCTTTGGGGACAAAGACCTCGTACATGTCTTCAAGCAGGGTGCGGTCCTCCGCTCTCAGACGGTCGACCGTTACCGGATTGGCAACCACCGCGAGCATAGTCACAGGTATTGGATGCACGTCGGGGGCCGGACGATTCACCCTTTGATTCAGAGGCTTAGGGCGATTTCGCGACATGGTCCCGTGGGATTTCACGCACTCCACCCCCAATCGCTGGTTTGACAACGTTGAAAACACTAGCGTAACCTATTGGCAGAGGATGTGCATCTAACAAACACGGCATGAAGCGCTCCGCTGCCATCTTGATGATGTTGCTGTCGCCTGGAATGGTGTTCCTGGCGGTCGCGATGTGCTGCGTACTGATGCCGCAATGCTATGTCGAGACGCACTGCCATGAGCAAGAAGGCTTCGCCGTCTCAGGATCTTGTTGCTCGCTTCCGGATGCCGGCGCGTCGAGTGTGACGCTGCACGCGTCGCACTTCACGCTGACGGCGCCGGAAACGTCCGCCACGCCGGTCGCGCCCGATGCCATCGTGGCCCGCAGTTTCCAGGCCGCGAGCCCGGCGCCTCTCGACTCCTCGCCTCCCGTCCTCACCCTCCGCATTTAACTCCTCGCCCGTAGTGTCTTCGTTCGACGCTATCTGAGGAGGAGGCATGTTCCGATTTGCAGTCGTCTTAGCATTGGCGGCGCTTGCTGCGCACGCCCAACAACAGCCCGTGGTGCGTCTGGATGATTTGGTGAATGAGGCGTTGCTGCGCAACCGCGAGATCCTCAAGGACCAGAAAGTGGTTGAGGCGGCGCAGCAGCGGCGCTCCATTGATTCCACGCTGCCCGACCCCATGGTCTCGTTCGGGTATACCAATTCCAACCCCACGCCGATCCTGCGTGACAGTCCGGAGAACAAGGCCGGCCTGATGTTCACGCAGGAAATTCCGTTCCCCGGCAAGCTCAGGCTGAAGGGCGAGATGGCCGCCAGCCACGCCAAGGCGACTTTCCAGGAATTGCAGGTGACTCGCCTGGAGGTGGTGTCGCGGGTCAAGCAGGCCTACTACCAACTGCATTACCTCGCGCGGGCCCGCGAAACCATCGAGCGCAATCGCGACCTGTTGCACAAGTTCGCCAGCGTCGCTGAAGCGCGCTACTCTGTGGGCAAAGGGACGCAGCAGGACGTGCTCAAGGCGCAGACCGAACACAGCCGTCTGTTCGCCCGGATCGCAATGCTGGAGCGGGAGAGCGGGGCGATGGAGGCGGAACTGCGCATGTTGCTGAACCGTGCGCCGGAATCGCCAGTGGGCCGTCCTGCGGACTATCCTCGAACCGCCTTGCGCCCGGGCCTCGAAGAGTTGTTTGCCCACGCCCGCGACAACGCTCCACGCTTGATTCACGACCGTCATGAGATTGACTTCACCCAGGCCGGCCTGAACCTGGCGCGTCGCGGCTATTATCCCGACTTCGCGGTGTCCACCGCTTACTTCCAACGCCGCGACAACACTCCGGAGTTCGAGGTCCGGGTGGACGTCAAAGTGCCTCTGTACTTCTGGCGCAAGCAGCGCTATGAAGTCCAGGAAAACGCCGCCTACGTCAGCCAGTGGAAGCACCAGTACGAAGCCGACGCCCAGGAGCTGAACCGGCGCATCAAAGACGATTACCTGGCCGCCAAGGCTTCCGAGAAGGTTGCGGACCTGTACGAGAAGGCGGTCATGAAGCAGGCCGCGCTGACCTTGGAGTCGTCTCTGGCGAGCTACGAGACAGGAGCGGTGGACTTCCTCACGCTGCTCACCAATCTGATGACCGTGCTGGATACGGAGCTCACCTACTACGAGGAACTGGCCACTTATCACAAAGCGCTGGCGCGGCTGGAGGCGGCCACGGGGATGAGGTTGCTGAATTAAGGAAACGAACATGAGCAAAAAACAAGGAACGGCAATTTCGGTTTTCCTGGTTTTGGCGCTGGCAGGTGCAGGAGTGGGCTGGTGGTGGTACCGCAGCGATCAGCCGCAGCCGGGAAAGTGCGCGGTGTGTACCCGAGGGGTCCATGCGGGCATGTCCACGATCTATACCGATGACGGCAAGCCGCGGGAAGCCTGCTGCCCAGCCTGCGCCTTCGAGTTCCGGCGCGAGTCTGGGCATCGCGTCGAGATCACCCAGGTCAGCGACTACAAGACCGGCCTGGGTCTGGCGCCGGAAAAGGCCACGTTCGTGGTGGGCAGTGATGAGCATCCCTGCGAACACGCCACGGTAGCCGCGCCGGAGACCGGCCAGCGCCTGCCCATTCACTACGACCGTTGCCTGCCAAGCATCCTGGCGTTTCATGACGCGGCTTCAGCGCAGAGTTTTGCCCGCGAGCACGGTGGAGAGGTATTGGAGTGGGCCAGAGCGCTGGCCCGTCTTAGAGAGAGGAAGCCATGAAGAAGATCGCACTCATTGCTGGTTTGATTGTCATTGCCTGGTTTGGGTGGCGCGGGTCGGTCCGCACCGAAGCGGCCGAGTCGCAGCGCAAGATCCTCTACTACGTCGACCCCATGCATCCGGTCTATCGCTCGGACAAGCCGGGCATCGCGCCGGATTGCGGGATGAAACTGGTGCCGGTCTACGCCGATGAAGCACCGGCGGGAGCGAAGGCGCCAGCCGGGTCGGTACACATCACCCCGGAGAAACGCCAGCTCATCGGCGTGCAGTACGGCGAGGTGACCGAGCGCAGTCTGACGCACACCATTCGCACCGTCGGCAAGCTGGCCTATGACGAGACCCGCATGGCCCGCATCCACAGCAAGATCGACGGCTGGATCGACCAGGTGACGGTGGACTTCACCGGGAAGCTGGTGAAGAAAGGCGAGCCGCTGCTGACGCTTTATAGTCCGGAGCTGCTGGCCACGCAGCAGGAGTTTCTGCTGGCCGCGCGGGCGCGCCAGCAACTGGCGGGCAGCGGGTACTCGGAAGCCGCGGGCGGCGGTCGCGCGCTTTACGATGCGGCGCGGAAGCGTCTGGAACTGTTCGACGTTAGCGACGAGTTGATCCGCGAGGTCGAAGCCAAAGGTGTGCCGCAGAAGAACATCACCCTCTACGCTCCGATAACCGGATTCGTGATCGCACGCAATGCCTACCAGCGCCAACGGGTCACGCCGGAAACCGAGCTGTACAAGATTGGCGACCTCTCGGTGATCTGGGTCCTGGCCGACGCCTACGAATACGAAGCAGCAGGCATCCAGACCGGGCAAGCGGCCACCATGACCCTCACCTACTTTCCGGGCCGCAAGTTCCGCGGCCATGTGAACTACATCTATCCGGAACTCGACCCGATGACGCGGACGCTCAAGATCCGGCTGGAGTTTCCGAATCCTGACTACACGCTACGCCCGGAAATGTTCGCCAACATCGAGTTGACAGCCAATTTGGGCGTGCGGCTGGCGGTTCCGGAAGGCGCGGTGCTCGACTCCGGCGCGGCGCGGACTGTGTTCGTCGATCGCGGCGACGGCTACCTGGAACCGCGTACCGTCGAGTTGGGCGAAAAGGTAGACGGTTGGTACGCAGTGCTCAAGGGTCTGAAGAAGGGCGAGCGGGTGGTGACTTCCGGCAACTTCTTGATTGATTCCGAAAGCCGGCTACGCAATCCGGTCGCTGCTCCGGCCCCCGAGACCCGATCCCCGTCACCGGCGGGCCAGAAGCCCGCGACGGAGCATCGCCATGATTAACCGCATCATCGAGTTCTCGGCGGCCAACAAGTTCCTGGTGCTGATGCTGGTTGGCTGTGCCGTGGTCGGCGGATGGTGGGCTCTCCACCACGTGCCGCTCGACGCGCTTCCCGATCTCTCCGACACTCAGGTTATTGTCTACTCCCGTTGGGACCGCAGCCCGGACATCCTCGAAGACCAGGTAACCTATCCCATCACCACGGCGATGCTCGGCGCGCCGAGGGTGAAAGCCATCCGCGGCTTTTCCGATTTCGGCTTCTCCTACGTCTACATTATTTTCGAGGACGGCACCGACATCTACTGGGCGCGCTCGCGCACGCTCGAGTACCTCAGCAAGATCATCCCGCGCCTTCCTCCCGACGTGAAAGTGGAATTGGGTCCGGACGCCTCCGGTGTCGGCTGGGTCTTTCAGTACGCGCTGGTAGACACCACCGGCAAACACAACCTGGCAGAGTTGCGCAGCTTCCAGGACTGGAACCTGCGATTCCAGTTGCAGAGCGTGCCGGGCGTGGCGGAAGTCGCGCCAATCGGCGGATTTGTGCGCCAGTACCAGGTGAACGTGGACCCCAACGCGCTGGCTGCGCTGAAGATTCCCGTGGAAACAGTCGTCAAAGCAGTGCGCCAGGGCAACGATGACGTCGGCGGCCGATTGGTCGAGTTCACCGGTCGAGAGTACATGGTGCGCGGACGAGGCTACGCCAAGTCCACCGCGGACCTGGAACAGATCGTCGTCGGCGTGAATTCCGCGAGCGGCACGCCGGTGCGGGTCCGCGACGTCGGTCGCGTGGCCCTGGGTCCGGACCTGCGACGGGGGATCGCCGAACTTGACGGCCAAGGTGAAGTGGCGGGCGCCGTGGTGATCATGCGCCAAAGCGAGAACGCCCTGCAGGTGATCGACCGCGTCAAGGAGAAGCTCAAGGAACTCGAACCCTCCATGCCGTCGGGCGTCAAGGTGGTCACGACCTATGACCGCGCCGACTTGATCGAGCGTTCCATCTCCACTCTGAAAGATACGCTGATCGAAGAACTGGTGATCGTCAGCGCGGTGATCCTGGTTTTCCTGTGGCACATTCCCAGCGCCCTCATTCCCATCATCACCATCCCCATCACCGTGCTGATCGCCTTTCTGCCGATGAAGGCCATGGGCATGACCACCAACATCATGTCGCTGGGAGGGATCGCCGTGGCCATCGGCGCGATGGTGGACGCCGCGATCGTGGTGGTGGAGCAGACCCACAAGAAGCTGGAGCAGTGGGATGCGGACGGCCGTCCCGGCGACTATCATCGCGTGGTGATTGATGCGGTGAAGGAGGTTGGCGGTCCGAGCTTCTTCACGCTGCTGGTGATCGCCGTTGGCTTCCTGCCGGTGTTCGCGCTGGAAGCTCAGGAAGGGCGGCTGTTCAAGCCGCTGGCCTACACCAAGAATTTCGCCATGGTCATCGCCGCGGTGCTGGCCATCACTCTCGATCCGGCGTTGCGGCTGATGTTCACGCATGCCCGCCAATTCAACTTCCGCCCGCGCTTCCTGGCCGCGCTAGTGAATGCCGTACTGGTGGGGAAGATCCACAGCGAGGAGAAACATCCCGTCAGCCGGATCCTGATGCGCCTCTATCACCCCGTGGTTCGGTTCTCGCTGCGCTTTCGCTGGCCGGTGATTGTTGTCGCGGTGCTGATCGTACTGGCCACAATACCTGTCTATCAACGGCTGGGCCGCGAGTTCATGCCGCCGCTTGACGAAGGCGTGCTGCTGTATATGCCCACGACGATGCCGGGCATCTCCGCGGCCGAAGCCGGGCAATTGCTCCAGGTGCAGGACCGAATCCTGAGCGGTTTCCCCGAAGTGGAGCGGGTTTTCGGCAAGGCTGGACGCGCGGAAACTTCCACCGATCCCGCGCCGTTTTCGATGATGGAAACCACGGTGATCCTGAAGCCACAAAGCCAGTGGCGGGCGAAGCCGCGCTGGTTTAGCGACAGAGCCCCGGAGTGGGCCAAGCCCGTGTTGCGCCGATTCTGGCCCGAGCACATCAGTCAAGATGAACTCATTGACTTGATGGACGCGGCTCTCCGCATTCCAGGAGCCACCAACGCCTGGACCCAGCCGGTCCGCAACCGCATCGACATGCTGACCACCGGCGTGCGCACACCGGTAGGCGTGAAGATCTACGGCGAGAACTTGGAGAAGATCGAGGAAGTCGGCGGAAAGCTGGAGGCCATCCTCAGCCGCGTGCCGGGAACGCGCAGCGTCTTCGCCGAGCGGACCGGCGGCGGATACTTCCTGGACTTCGACCTGCGCCGCGAAGAACTGGCCCGTTATGGGCTCACTGTGAACGACGTCCAGATGCACGTGATGCAAGCGGTGGGCGGCGACAACGTGACCACCACCGTCGAGGGCAGGGAACGCTATCCGGTCAACGTGCGCTACTTCCGCGATTTCCGCTCCAGCCGGGAAACGCTCGAGCGCGTGCTGGTGGCCACCCCCTCCGGCGCGCAGATTCCCATGGCCCAGCTCGCCGACATCAAGCTGGTCTCTGGGCCGGCCATGATCCGCAACGAGAACGGCAAGCTGGCCGGCTACGTGTTCGTAGACATGGCCGGCCGCGACATTGGCGGCTACGTCGACGAAGCCAAGCGCATGGTCCACGCCAACCTGACGCTCCCCGTCGGGTACTCGCTGGAATGGTCGGGGCAATACGAGAACCTGAAGCGGGTGGAAGAGCGCATGTGGATCGTGGTGCCGGCCACGCTGGCCCTGATCTTCCTGCTGATCTACGTGAACACCGGCTCGGCGGTGAAGACGGCGATGATCGTCCTGGCCGTGCCGTTTTCCGCGGTGGGCGCGATCTGGCTGCTCTATCTGCTGGGCTACAACATGAGCATCGGGGTCTGGGTGGGTCTGATCGCGTTGATGGGCGTGGACGCCGGCACTGGCGTGTTCATGCTGCTCTATCTCGACCTGGCTTACGAGGACCGCAAGAAGCGCGGGCTGATGCGCAACTGGGACGACCTGTGCGAGGCCGTTGAGTACGGCGCGGTCAAGCGAATCCGTCCGAAGTTCATGACCGTGGCGGTAATGATCATGGGCCTACTGCCGATTCTGTGGAGCACCGGCGCCGGCGCCGACGTGATGAAGCGCATCGCCGCGCCCATGGTCGGCGGCATCGTCACCTCATTTCTCCTGGAACTGGTCGTTTATCCGCCGATCTACGCAATCTGGAGGCGTCGCCATGTTTAGAGTCCTCCTCTGTGTTCTCTGTGCCTCTGTGGTGAATGCTCAGGGCTTCGGTTCGCTGAAGTACACCGACATCCAGCAACTCACCATTGCTCCGGACGGCGTCCGCGTGCTGACCTACGCCAACAAGCGGCTGCGGTTTCCCCCCACTGCGGACTGGAAGCAATTGCGCAGCGAGCTGGCCCCGCATCTGGAGCGGCGCCTGGTGGTGGCCTTCGCCGATCCGCCGGCGTCGCCGCTCTATCAATTCCCAGCCTGGCACAGCCACGCCCGCAAGGGTTGCGATGGGGTGCTCTACTTTGGCGCCGATTCCGTTACCTTCGACTCGCAGAAACCCGGCGACTCGCGGCTGTGGACCTACCGGGATGTCGAGAGCATAGCGTCGAGCGGCCCTCATCAGCTCACACTGAACGTCTACGAACGGCAGGGCCGCATGTACGGCAACCGGCGCGCCTTTGAATTCCAACTGAAGGAGCCGATCAACGAGGCGGCCTACAGCGTCCTTTGGCGAAAGGTGAACACGGTCTCGCAAGGTCTCGAGGTCTTGCAGCCGAAGTCCGCGTCGCCGCCGCCGTCGGAGTCATCCGAAGCCCGGCTCAGCCGCTTGGCGGACGAAGCCGTCGCGCGGATTCTCACTGTTTCCGCGCCCGATCCCCCAACCCCAATCCCCCAACCCGCGCAGCCAGAGCAGTTCCTGGACGCGGTCGCTTACGTCGAGAGCCGCAACAACCCACAGGCCCTCTCGCCGAAAGGAGCCCGCGGCATCTACCAATTCATGCCGGACACCGCGCGACGCTACGGCCTACGCGTGGGGGCAGGGCACGACGAACGTACCGATCCACTCAAGTCGCGGGTTGCCGCGGCGCGGTATCTCGAGGATCTGTTCGAGCAGTTCGGCGATTGGAAGCTGGCTCTGGCCGCCTACAACGCCGGCGAGGGACGCGTTCAAGGCATCATCGAGCGCACCGGCATCCGCGATTTCATGCAAATGGCTTGGCTGAAACTGCTACCGGAAGAAACCCGCCGCTACGTTCCGGCAGTGTTGGCTCATCAGGTTTCAGCCCCGACATCCATCGCCGTCACGTTGTTTGCACTCACTGCTCCGGTTCGGTAGTCTGTATAGCAAACGCCGAGAGTCTTGCCTTCTTAGCAAGATGTCTCAACCGCGAGAAGGATCTCAACCACGGATGAACACGGATGAACACGGATCCAGATCATCGGGGATGACGCTGCCGCAAAACTTCGCATAGGTCTCCGTCTCTGCCTTGCCTCTCTTGGAAGAGCGATCAGGGCTATCGGTGGTTTCTTTGTTCTGTGTTGATCCGTGTCCATCCGTGGTTCATTTCGGATGCGGCTAGGCCGCCATCATGTCCCCTCAATGTCCTGCTCCGGTTCCGTAATCCGAGTAATCCGTGTAATCCGTGGATTCTCTTACCGCAGTAGCGGTTTAATCGCCTTCAGCACCGTATCGGCAACCTTCTCGGTGCCGCGGGCGTTCGGATGCAGGCCGTCGCGTTGCAGAAGGTTGGTGCCTGGGTAGGCTACGCCTTCCAAGAAGAAAGGAATCAAACGGAGTTTGTACTTAGCCGACAAATCCTTGAACACCTTCTCAAAGTCGCGGATGTAGTCGGGACCGTAGTTGGGTGGGAGCGTCATGCCCGCCAAAACCACACGGGCACCCGCCTTCTGCAGCGCGACGATCATCTGCTCCAGGTTGGACCGCGTGGCCTTCAGCGGCAGGCCGCGCAGACCGTCGTTGGCGCCCAACTCCAGCACCACAATCGACGGCTTCAACGCCGTGACCGTGCCGATGCGCGCCAAGCCCCCGGCGGTCGTCTCGCCGCTTACGCCCAGGTTGACCACTCGCCAGCCTGGCAGATTCTTTTGGAGAATCGATGGATAGCTGAGTCCTTCAGCGAGTCCATGGCCCGCGGTGAGCGAATCACCGAAACAGGCGATCACCGGTTTCGGCGCGGGCTTCGCGCCTTGAAAGGGGAGCAGCAGTAGCAACAGCATTCCGATCCCCTGAACGTTGCGCAGGCCCCGTTGGCGGGTCGCGGCTCTTTCGAAGGCACAACGTAACAGACCCATGCTGATATCATAATCTCGACGTCTAACCCCCTTGCCGCCGATCATCCAAGCCGTAGGCCTGACCAAGGCCATCGACACGGGAACGCACCGCGTCGAGATCCTGCGCGGGGTGAACCTGGAAGTCCCGCGCGGGCAGTTCGTGACCATCATGGGCCAATCGGGCTCGGGGAAGAGCACCTTGCTCGGGTTGCTGGCGGGTCTGGATACGCCCAGTAGCGGACGCATCATCCTGGACGGCGAAGACATCACCGGCCTCAAGGAAGACGAGTTGGCGCTGATCCGTGGCCGCAAAATCGGCTTTGTTTTCCAGAGCTATCAGCTCATTCCCACTTTGACCGCCGAGGAAAACGTGCGCTTGCCGTTTGAGCTGGCCGGCGGGGACTCCCGTGAGGGCGCCCAGCGGGCCGCCGAACTGCTGGAGACCATCGGGCTGGCCGACCGCCGCGATCATTATCCTGTCCAGCTTTCCGGCGGCGAGCAGCAGCGCGTGGGAGTGGCGCGCGCCTTCATGATGCAGCCGCCCATCCTGATGGCCGACGAACCGACCGGGAATCTCGACAGCGCCAACGGCCGCCACGTCCTCGATCTGCTGATTGACCTGAACCGCCGCGAAAAGGCCACGCTGCTGCTGGTTACGCACGATACCATCCTGGCTTCCCGGGCCGACCGCATTCTGCGCCTGGTCGACGGCCAGTTCGTCGCCGATGAAGTCCGGGCGGTGGTAGCGGAGCGGGAATCATGAACCGGCTTTCCCTGCGCACCGCGGCCCGGATTGCTTGGCGCGAGACGCGCTCGTCCACGGTGAAGTTCATCTTCGTGATTCTGGCGGTGGCTGCGGGGACCGGATCGCTGGCAGGCGTCCGCGGCTTCAGCGAGTCCTTCCGCCGGATGATGGTGCGTGATTCACGCTCGCTGATGGCCGCGGATCTTTGGATGCGGACCTCGGAGTGGCCGGACGCGCAACAGAAGGCCGCGCTCGACGGTCTGTCCGCCAAAGGCGCCGACTACACCATGATCGCGGAAA
>CAYPHP010000032.1:12291-13873 GCA_964410045.1 uncultured Acidobacteriota bacterium
AATTGAGATCGACCGGCGAGGGCGGCGAACTGACGGCGCTGGTTTCGTTGAAAGTGGTGGATCCCGACAAGTATCCGTTCTACGGCAAGGTCGCCTTACGCCCGGATATCCCGTTGCGCCAGGCGCTGAGTGCGGACAGCGTTGTAGTATCGGATGATTTACTGCCGCGCCTGCACGTCCAGTCCGGCGACATGCTGCGCATGGGCGGCCAGGAGTTCCGCATCGCGGCTGTGGTGGTCAGCGAACCGGACCGCATGACCGGAACGATGAACGCGGGCTTCCGCGTGATGATGTCGCAGGAGGGGTTGGACCGCGCGGGCTTGATTCGTCCCGGAAGCCGCTCGTGGCAGCGTCTGTTGTTCAAGCTGGGGCCGGGCAGCTCGGAACAGGTGATCCGCGCAGAGGTGCAGCGGATCTTCCCGCGGGCCATGATCGCCGGGCTGAACCAGACCAATCCGGTGATCAACCGCGCGCTCAACCGGGTGACCGTGTTTTTGAGTCTGGTCAGTTTGATCGCACTGATCGTCGGAGCGCTGGGCGTCGGCATGGCTATGCACGCGCACTTGCAGGCGCGCATGGACAACATCGCGGTGATGAAGTCCATCGGCGGACGCTCGCGCGAGATCATGCGCATCTATCTGCTGCAGACGTTGATGCTCGGACTCTGCGGCGGCTTGGCCGGCGTGCTGGTGGGGCGCGGCATCGAACTCGCCTTTCCCGCACTGATCGCGCGCTACTTCACACTGCGTCCCGACGGCGCCTGGAGCGTCAGCGCGGCGGGCCAGGCGATCGGCTTGGGTCTGCTGACGACGCTGCTGTTCACGTTGCCGCCGCTGCTGGCGATCCGCCGGGTTCGTCCGGCGATGATTTTGCGGCGGACCGTCCAGGACGTCGCATCCTCGTGGCGCAGCCGATGGGAGCAATGGCGCGCTTCGCTGGCCGTGGCCCTGCTGATCGTCGGCGGGATCGCCATGATCGCCGCCTGGCTGGCCGATTCGCAGCGCATGGGGAACTATTTCGCCGGCGGCCTGGCCGGGAGCCTGCTGGGATTGTCGCTGGTTGCCTGGCTAATGCTGCGCGGCATCCGCTGGCTGCTACGCGGAGGCTCTTTATGGCTGCCGCCGATCCTGCGACACGGATTGTTGAACCTGGACCGTCAGGGGAGCCAGGCGCAGGCGATCCTAGTGGCGTTGGGACTGGGCGTGATGTTTACGCACACGGTCTATCTCGTGCAAGACTCCCTGGTGCAGGAAGTCTCGCGAGCTTCGCCGCGCAACGCGCCCAACGTGATCCTGTTCGGACTTACGCCGCAGGAAGGAGCCGGCGCGGTGGAACTCATGCGCCGCCAGCCGGGCATTGAAGGCGAGCCGGAGGTCGCCGCGATGGTCCGCGCGCGCCTGATGACCGTGGATGGCGTGAATGTTTCCGACCTCAACCTGCGCGGCTGGGGCCGGCGATTCCAGGAAACGCGCAACGTGCTCAGTTCCGACGAGCCGTCGCCGCGCGTGACCGTAGTGCAAGGCAAGTGGTGGAGCAAGGGCGATTCGCGGGCGCTGGCGTCGGTCTCTGAGGAGTCGGCCGA
>CAYPHP010000033.1:0-2804 GCA_964410045.1 uncultured Acidobacteriota bacterium
GCGGGCGCGGAAAATCTCTGCCTCCTGGAGCAGGCGCGTCCGCATGTCGGCGGGCAGATACACCTTCACCAGCAGCATTTCGCGCTGCACCGCGGGAGCCTCGGACAGGTTGGTGACCGTGACTACGTTCACCAGCTTGCCGAGCTGCTTCATTACCTGCTCGATGAGCGATTCGTCCACGTCCACGACCACGGTCATTTGCGAGAAGTGTTCGTCGAGAGACTTGGCGACCGTCAGGCTGTCGATATTGAAGCCGCGGGCGCTGAGCACTCCGGCCACGCGGGCCAGGA
The DNA here is from genome assembly GCA_964410045.1 of uncultured Acidobacteriota bacterium. Lineage (GTDB taxonomy): Bacteria > Acidobacteriota > Terriglobia > JAJPHL01 > JAJPHL01 > CAYPHP01. The sequence continues at coordinate 291 of CAYPHP010000033.1, forward strand.
CGCCAGCTTTGTTTTCCACGTACATGGCGAGGGTGTAGAGCATGGTCAGCTCATTTCTCCGGCGCCGCCGGCGTTGACGGTGGCAGCCAGGGGCCTGGCCGTCGCGGCCTGCCGGGCCTGCGCGTCGTTCAGAATGATGTCAGCCAACGCGCCGCCTGCCGGGATCATCGGATAGACGTTTTCCTCGCGCGCCACGCGCACGTCTACGAGAGCGGGTCCGGGATGAGCCAGTGCTGCGCGGAGCGTATCGGACAGATCCGCGCGTGAATCCACGCGTGCGCCGTACAGTCCGAACGCTTCGCCCAGCTTCACGCAATCGGGAAAAACTTCAAACTCGACCGCGGAGTAGTTGCCCTTGTAGAACAGATCCTGCCACTGGCGGACCATCCCCAGGTAACCGTTGTTCATGATGATGCACTTCACGGGGAGCTTGTAGGTCACCAGCGTGGCCAGCTCCGGCAGGCTCATCTGGAAGCCGCCGTCACCCACCACGGCGATCACCGTGTCGTTGGGACAAGCGAATTGCGCGCCCATGGCAGCGGGCAGGCCGTAACCCATGGCACCGAGGCCCCCGGAAGTGATCCAGGTGCGCGGACGATGGAAGCGCATCCGTTGCGCCGCCCACATCTGGTGCTGACCCACGTCGGTAGCGACGATGGCGTCGCCGCCGGTCAGCCGGCCCAACTCTTCAAGCAGCGCTTGGGGCATGATGGCGTCGGCGCGATCCTCGAATGAGAGCGGATGCTCGGTGCGCCAGCCGCGGGTGCGCGCCAGCCAGTCGGCGCGGGCCTGACGATTCTTTGCGCCGCCGTCCTCGGTGTTGCGGGTGTCAGCCAGGCGCACGTTCAGCTTTTCAAGCACCCAGCTCACGTCGCCGACGATCGGCACGTCGACTTTCACGTTTTTGCCGATCTCCGCCGGATCAATATCAATGTGGATGATCTTGGCGTGCTTGCCGAAGGCTTCCAGCTTTCCAGTGACGCGGTCGTCGAAGCGCACCCCGACCGCGATCATCAGGTCGGCTTCCACCATCGACTGATTCGCCCAATACGACCCGTGCATCCCCAGCATGCCCTGGCAAAGCGGATGGTCCGAGGAGATCGCGCCCAATCCCATCAGCGTCAGGTTGACGGGCGCTTCAATCAACTCCGCGAGTTGCTCGAGCAGTGCGCCGCCGCCCGAAGCAATCACGCCGCCGCCCGCGTAGATCACCGGGCGCTTGGCTTCCCAGATGGTTTCAGCCGCGCGCCGGATTTGGCCGCCATGGCCCTCGTAATTCGGCTTGTAGCCCGGCAGGTCCACGGCTTCCGGATAGTGCAGCGGACCATCCCACACTGCTTGCAGAACGTCTTTGGGCAGGTCCACGAGGACCGGACCGGGCCGTCCGGTCGCGGCGATGTGGAACGCTTCCTTGATGGCGTCGGGCATCTCCCGCACCGACTTCACCAGGTAGTTGTGCTTGGTGCAGGAGCGTGTGATGCCTACGGTGTCGGCTTCCTGGAACGCGTCGTTGCCGATGAGCTTGGTGGAGACCTGTCCGGTGATCGCGACCACGGGAATGGAATCCATCATCGCGTTGACCAAGCCGGTAACCAGGTTGGTGGCGCCGGGACCGGAGGTAGCCATGCAGACGCCGACCTTGCCGCTGGCCTTGGCGTAGCCGTCGGCGGCGAAGCAGGCATTCTCTTCGTGCCGGACCAGGATGTGCTTGGGCCGCGCGAAGTCCTTGAATTTGTCGTAGATCGGCAGGACCACGCCGCCGGGATACCCGAACAGCACGTCCACGCCCTCAGCGCGCAAACACTCCAGGAGCACCTCAGAACCGTTCATGACACCCCTTCCTTGGCCCTCAACGACGGGAGATCTATGATCCTAGCCGCCCACGACCGCTTATGTCAATCGACTTCAGTATAAATTCCATTTATAGGGTACATAGAGGGAATGTGCTTCACTTCAACCTTGTGCTGTGTTGCGGCCGAAGACGGAGACGATGCTGCCGGGCGCCAGCAAGGTACCGGACAAGGCGCGATCCTGGACGCGGCGGGCCGGCTAGCGGACGGCACCGCGCGAGTCGCCGGCGGCGAGACCGTGCAGGTCTTCTGCACCGGCCTCGGCGCGACTCAACCCACGGTGCGTTCCGGCGATCCTGCGCCGACCGCAGAGCCCCTGGCCCGCAGCTCCATCATCCCCACAGCGACCGTCGGCGGAGTAGCCGCGCGCGTGACTTTCGCCGGCCTGGCGCCCGGATTCGTCGGGCTTTACCAGGTGAACGTCGAGATCCCACTCGGCCTCGCCTCCGGCGATGCGGTCCCTCTGGTGTTGTCGCAAAACGGCGTGCCCAGCAATACCGTGACGCTGGCCGTTCGTTGAGGTTGGGGATATGAAGCCCACGGTGCGACCAATGCGCAAACGGGTCAAACTACCGGTGTGCCGGGCCGGAGGAGAAGTCCGGCCCGGAGTTGACCTGAACAACAGCGCAGTGATGCTGGATCTAATGGAAGGCGTCAGTAGGGA
>CAYPHP010000033.1:2904-13833 GCA_964410045.1 uncultured Acidobacteriota bacterium
TTGACCTGAACAACAGCGCAGTGATGCTGGATCTAATGGAAGGCGTCAGTAGGGACCGTCCCCGCGGCCCACGCCGACGGCGCAGACGATCCTAGGTTCTTCCATCAGCCGGCGCAGTGGCCAAGTTTGGTAACTGGTTCGGGCCTCGACGAGAGTTTTCGGGCTCGCTTGAGGGCTTTCCGTAGCCGGCGGCATTGCGCGGTGAGCGCAGCAGGTGAGCGGTCTCCGTGATGCTCCGCAACTCGCCGTGACGCCTCATGTCCGGTCCTCCTTAGATCGTGTGTGAGAAAAGGCTTCCGCGCCTTCCGTGTCTTCCGTGGCGAAACCACGTTACACTATGCCGGTATGGATTTGAACTCCCGCAGCCGAATCATCCTCGCCGGACGCGACCGCGCGCCCGCTCGCGCGATGCTCAAGGGCATCGGCTTCAACGACGCCGACCTGGCCCGCCCCATCATCGGCGTGGCCAACACCTGGATCGAAACCATGCCCTGCAACTTTCACCTCCGGCGGTTGGCGGAGAAGGTCAAGGAAGGCATCCGCGCGGCGGGAGGCACGCCGATGGAGTTCAACACCATCGCCATCAGCGACGCCACCACCATGGGAACGGAAGGCATGAAGGCGTCGCTGGTCAGCCGCGAAGTGATTGCCGATTCCATCGAACTCACCGGACGCGGCTACCTCTTCGACGGGATGGTCGCGCTGGTGGGCTGCGACAAGACCATCCCCGGCTCGGCCATGGCTTTGATCCGTCTGAATATTCCGTCACTAATTCTTTACGGGGGCTCCATCGCGCCCGGGCGTTTCCAGAATCGCGACGTGACCATCCAGGACGTCTTCGAAGCGGTGGGCGCAAACGCCGCCGGCAAGATGACTGACGCGGAACTGAAGGACCTGGAAGACCACGCCTGCCCCGGCGCCGGCGCATGCGGCGGTCAATACACTGCCAACACCATGGCTACGGTGATGGAAATGATCGGGCTCGCGCCGCTCGGCACCGCATCGGTCCCGGCCCTGGTTCCGGAAAAGAACGACGTGGGGATCGCCTGCGGCCGCCTGATCATGCGCTTGCTCGAGCGCAACATCAAGCCCAGCGACATCCTGACCAGGAAATCGTTCGAGAACGCGATCGCCAGCGTGGCCGCCACCGGAGGTTCGACCAACGCCGTGTTGCACCTTCTGGCGATGGCGCGCGAGTCGGGAATCCCGCTGAAGATCGACGACTTCGACGCCATCAGCCAGCGCACGCCGCTGCTGGTGGATCTGAAACCCGGCGGACAGTACGTGGCCGCCGATGTCCACAAGGCAGGAGGCATTCCGGTGATTGCCCAGCGTCTGATCGCCGGCGGCTACCTCGACGGCGCACAGATGACCACCAGCGGCCGGACCATCGGCGAAGAAGCTGCCGAAGCCAAAGAGACGCCCGGGCAGGACGTGATCCGCCCGCTGAGCAAGCCCATCAAATCCACGGGCGGCCTGGTGATTCTGCGTGGTAACCTTGCCCCGGAAGGTTGTGTTGTGAAAGTGGCGGCTACCGGAAGACTCGAGCATCGCGGTCCGGCGCGCGTTTTTGAGCGCGAGGAAGACGCCATGCATGCCGTGACCGAAGGGCGCATCAAGGCCGGCGACGTGATCGTGATCCGCTACGAGGGTCCCAAGGGAGGACCGGGGATGCGGGAGATGTTGGGCGTCACCGGTGCAGTGGTGGGAGCCGGACTCGGCGAGTCCGTTGCCCTGATCACCGACGGGCGCTTCAGCGGCGCCACGCGCGGCTTGATGGCCGGACACGTGGCTCCGGAAGCGGCGCGCGGTGGCCCGATCGCCGGTCTGCGCGAAGGCGATGTGATCGTCTTCGACATTCCCAAACGCCGTCTGGACGTGGAATTGAACAAGAGCGAAATGGATCAGCGCATGGAAGGCTGGACTCCGCCAGCCCCGCGCTTTCCGTCGGGAGTCTTCGCCAAATACGCCGCGCTGGTGGCTTCGGCCTCCGAAGGCGCGGTCACCAGGACATAACGTGAGCGCAGAAAAGCAAATGGGCGTCTTGAAAGATAAAGTGGCATTGATCACCGGCGGGTCGCGCGGCATCGGCCGGGCCATCGCCGAACGGCTGGCCAGCGACGGCGCCAACGTATCGCTCTCCTACGTCATCAGCCGCAAGGAAGCGGAGACCGTAGCCACCGCCATCCGCGCGGGCGGCACCGAAGCCATCACCATCCAGGCCGACGTGGGCAGCGTGCGCGACTGCCGCCGGCTGTTCAAAGAGACGCTCGAGAAATTTGGCCACATCGACATCCTGGTGAACAACGCCGGCATGGCCCGGGTGAAACCGCTGATCAAGATTGAGGAAGACGACTACGAGGCGGTCTTCGCGGTGAACGCGCGCGGTCCGTTCTTCCTGATGCAGGAAGCCGCCCGGCACATGGGCCGCGGCGGGCGGATCATCAACATCTCTTCTGTCGGCACGCGCTACCGCCAGCCTAACGCCACCAACATTCTCTACGTGGCCGCCAAAGGAGCGCTCGAGCAGATGACTCGCGTCCTGGCCCAGGAGCTTGGTCCGTTCGGCATCAATGTGAACTCGGTCTCGCCGGGGTTCGTGGAAACCGATCTGGTCCAGGATGTGCCCGAGGAGAAGAAAGCGGCCGTCGTCGAGCAGACTGCTTTGCGCCGCGCCGGCCGCCCCGTGGACATAGCTGAAGTGGTGGCGTTCCTGGCCGGCCCCGGAGGACGCTGGGTGACGGGCGAGAATATCCGCGCTACCGGCGGATTGGAGTAACTCTACCCAACAGGCAGCAGCCAGGCAGCGTATTTCGCGTCATTGCCGCGCGCCGCCTTCAGGAACACCGTCTGCAGCCGTAGCGTGATCGGTCCAGGCTGGCCGCCGGAAATCTTTTTCCCATTCACTTCCGTCACCGGTGTGACCTCGGCTGCCGTGCCGGTAAAGAACACCTCTTCGGATTCGAAAAGCTCCTCGGGACGCATCGCCCGGATCTCGGTGGTGAATCCAAGGTCCTGCGCGATCTGCAGAACGCTGGCACGGGTGATTCCCGGCAGAATCGCCGCGTCTTCCCCGTTGGTGATGATCTTGCCCTGCTTGACCAGAAACAGATTTTCGCCCGAGCCTTCCGCGAGATTGCCCTGCTGATCGAGCAGGATGGCCTCGTCGCATCCTTGCTTGAGCGCTTCGCGAACCGCCAGCGCGGAGTTGATGTATTGGCCGCAGGCCTTGGCCCAAGTGGGCATCATGCCGCTGTCGAACTTCCGCCACTTCGAGAGCATCACCTTCGATCCGCCATGCAGGCCGGCGCCGAGATACGCGCCCCAGGCCCAGGCGAAAATGGCCACTTCCACCGGGCAATCCTTGGCGAACACACTGAGCGATCCGGAACCGAGATAGGCGATAGGGCGGATGTAGCAGTCGCCGAGTCCGTTGGCGCGGACTACTTCGCGGCAGGCGTCGGTGATCTGCTCGCGGGTGAACGGCAGATCCATCTCGTAGACCGCCGCCGAGCGGAAGAAGCGCTCGACGTGCGCGTCCAGCCGGAAAACCGCAGGGCCGCGATCCGTGGCGTAGCAGCGGATGCCCTCGAACACGCCGGTCCCGTAGTTCAATCCGTGAGCCGAAACGTGGACCGTCGCCTCCGCCCACGGAACGATCCTGCCGTCCTTCCAGACCTTCGTTGCGCCTTGAAATGCCATAAGGTCATTAGCTTAGCAGGTATTGCATTCTGGGCCAAGGACCCATATTATTGGTATGGGTGATTTGTATGGCTAAAATGACCATAGAGATCGACGAGAAGCTTCTGGCCAAGGCGCTAGACCTGTCCGGGGCTAAAACGAAGAAGGAACTTCTGCAGCACGCCCTTCAGGAGTACGTGTGGAAGAAGGGCCAGGATCGAATGATCGACGCAATCGTTTCTGGCAAGCTCGCCGGATCGGTGCGTTGGACTTACCAGGAATTCCTGGCCCAGAGAGGGACAGGACGCGAGAAGATCGAAAAGATCAAGAAACTTCTGGAAGAGAAGGGCGGCGAGCGTGAACCTGCTCGTTGATTCGTCGATTTGGATCTCGACGCTTGGGGACAAGGGCGTACCGGGTTTCGTAGACTATGTCGACCGGGCCAGAACCAAACACCAGATCGTTACGACGGGGATGATCACGCTCGAAGTGCTGTTAGGGGCCGAGAGTTGGAATCAACTCCTCGAACTTCAGTTGCACTTCGAGACCCTCCGTGGTTTCGAACCAACATCCCAAACCTGGGTCGATGCTGGGCGTATGGCCATGCGGATGAGAAGCAGTGGATTCCGTCTTCGAGCCCAAGACCTGCTGATCGCCAGGGTGGCAATCGAGAACAACCTCACGCTGGTCCACGCCGACCGCGACTTCGAGCCGCTCGCCGAGCACGAGGGCCTAAAAACCGAAAGCCTGCTGCACTTTGTAGAGTGAGCAGGCTTTCGGTGAAATCTGCGGAATCTGCGGACTACTTCTTCTCTTCGGTAGGCTGCGGCTCGGCTTCAGCCTTAGCTTTCTTCTTGGGGGCTTTTTTCTTCAGCTCGCTGCCCACCAGCTCGACCATCACCAGCTCGGCGCCGTCGCCCTTGCGCCATCCCAGACGGGTCATGCGGGTGTAGCCGCCCGGCCGGGAGCCGAAGCGCGGACCGATGGTGTCGAACAGCTTCCTGACGGCATCCGGATCCAGAAGGAAGGCTGCGGCTTGACGGCGGGCGTGCAGACCGCCGCGCTTGCCCAAGGTGATCAACCGTTCGGCGTGAGGACGGAAGAAGCGGGCCTTTTGCACGGTGGTCATCATGCGCTCCGCCTTGATCAGCGAAGTAACCAGGTTGCGCAGGAGCTGGCGGCGATGATTGGTCTCCCGCCCCAGCTTGTAATCGAGTCGTTGGTGTCTCATGGCAGCTTAGCCTTCCTGCGCCACCTGGGGCGTCGGCACGGCCTGGCCGCGCTCGTCGATGCGCATGCCCAGGCTCAATCCCATGGAGGCCAGAATCTCCTTAATCTCGTTCAGCGACTTGCGCCCGAAGTTCTTGGTCTTGAGCATTTCCTGCTCGGTCTTCTGGACCAGTTCGCCGATGGTCTGGATGTTGGCGTTCTTCAGGCAGTTGTAGGAACGCACGGAGAGTTCCAACTCCTCGACGGAGCGGTTGAGGTTCTCGTTGAGGCGCTTGCTGCCGCGGTCGGCCACTTCCACTTCCATCTCCGGCTGTTCCTCGAAGTTGATGAAGATGGCCATGTGGTCCTTGAGCAGCTTGGCGGCCAGGCCCACGGAATCCTGCGGAGAGATGGCGCCGTTGGTCCAAACTTCCAAGGTCAGCTTGTCGTAGTCGGTGATCTGGCCGAGGCGGGCCGCTTCCACCTTGTAGTTGACCTTGCGGACCGGGGAATGCACGGAGTCCACCGGAATCCAGCCGGTGCCCAAGTCGTCGTCGAAGTTCTTGTCCGCGCCGACGTAACCGCGGCCGTGCTTCAGGCGCATCTCGATGGAGAGCTTGCCGCCTTCGCTGACCGTGGCCACGTAGACGTTGCGGTCCAGGACCTCAACGTGCGCGTCGGCTTGGATCTGGCCGGAATGCACCGGGCCGGGTTTGTCCACCTGCAGGACCAGGGTCACCGGACCCTCGCCGTGCATGCGGAAGGGAATCTGCTTCAGGTTGAGGATGATGTCGGTGGCGTCTTCCACCACCCCAGGGATGGAACTGAATTCGTGCAGCACACCCTCAATCTTCACCGCGGTCACCGAGGCGCCCTCGATGGAACTGAGCAGGACGCGCCGCAGGGCGTTGCCGATGGTGGTGCCGAATCCGCGTTCAAATGGCTGGGCCGCGAACAGACCGTACTTGTCGGTCAGAGTCTGTAACTCGCAGGCCAGCCGCTTCGGTTTCTGAAAACCTTTCCAGAGCATTGCTTTGTCGCCTCCTTAAGGCGCCCGGCGCCCTAAGCAAAAGAGTTCGTCCCGTTTACTTGGAATACAGCTCGACGATCAACTGTTCCTGAATGGGCATAGCCACGTCGTCCTTGCGGGGCAGCGCAGTGACCGTACCGCGCAGCGCGGCCGGATCCACCTGCAACCACGGCGGAGCGGCGCGATGCCCGGTTTCCTGCAGCGAAATCTGCACGCCCTTGTGTTCCTTGCTGCCCTCGCGGATCTCCACAACATCGCCCGGTTTGACCAGGAAGGAAGGGATGTTCACCTTCCGGCCGTTCACCTGGATGTGGCCGTGCAAGACAATCTGTCGCGACTGCGAGCGCGAACTGCCCAGACCCATGCGGTAAAGCACGTTGTCCAGCCGCCGCTCCAGCAACTGCAGCAGGTTTTCGCCGGTCACGCCCTTGATGTCCGCGGCCTTCTCGAAATAGTTCCGGAACTGGCGCTCCAGCACGCCGTAGATCCGGCGCACCTTCTGCTTTTCCCGAAGCTGTAACCCATACCCTTGCAGCTTGGCCCGGCGGGCCTTGCCGTGCTGGCCGGGAACAAAGTTGCGCCGCTCAATGGGGCACTTCTCGGTAAAACACTTGGTGCCCTTGAGGAAGAGCTTCATCCCTTCCCGGCGGCACAACCTGCAAATCGCTCCACGATGTCGAGCCAAAGTTTCCTCCTGAATCCTTCCGGCTACACCCGCCGGCGCTTCGGCGGCCGGCATCCGTTGTGGGGAATGGGTGTGGCGTCCTTGATGTTGCTCACGTTCAATCCGGAGGTGGCCAGCGCGCGGATGGCGCTCTCCCGGCCGGAACCCGGACCCTTCACGCGCACCTCCACGGTACGCAGACCGTGGTCGCGGGCGGCATTGGCGGCCTTGGCCGCCGCCTGCTGCGCGGCGAACGGCGTGCCCTTGCGCGATCCGCGGAAGCCCAGCGACCCGGCGCTGGACCAGGAGATCACGTTGCCCTGCAGGTCGGCGATGGTCACGATGGTGTTGTTGAAGGAAGCCTGCACGTGCACGATCCCGCTGTGCACCATCTTCTTTTCCTTCTTCTTGAACGTCTTCTTCTTCTTGGTTGTCGCTGGCGCTTTTGCCATGTTTCAGTTCCTAGGTTTTCGCTACGGCTTTCTTCTTGTTGGCCACCGCGCCGCGGCGCGGACCTTTGCGGGTGCGCGCGTTGGTATGAGTGCGCTGGCCGCGGACCGGCAGGTTGCGGCGATGCCGCACTCCGCGATAGGCGCCGATTTCGATGAGCCGCTTGATGTTCATCGAAACTTCCTTGCGCAGGTCGCCTTCCACCCGCCCCTCTTCCTCGATCACCGTGCGGATGCGGTTGACTTCCTCTTCATTCAACTCGCTGACCTTCTTGCCGGGATCCACTTGGGCCCGGTGCAGGATGGAATTCGAGCGCGTCCGGCCGATGCCGTAGATGTAGGTCAGCCCGATCTCCGCCCGCTTCTCCCGCGGCAGGTCCACGCCTGCAATTCGTGCCATGAATCTTCCTCGCTTCTTCCCCGCCCGGCCTGCTAGCCCTGGCGCTGCTTATGCTTGGGGTTCTCGCAGATCACTCGCACCACCCCGCGGCGATGCACGATCTTGCACTTGTCGCAAATCTTCTTCACCGATGCTTTTACCTTCATAAGGCCTATTTGTAGCGGTAGACGATCCGCCCCCGCGTCAAATCGTAGGGGGAAAGTTCCACCGCCACTCTGTCTCCCGGCAGGATGCGGATGAAGTTCTTGCGCATCTTGCCTGAAATATGGCAGAGCACCTGGTGCTTGTTCTCCAGCTCCACCTTGAACATGGCATTGGGCAACGGCTCAACCACCGTGGCCATCACTTCAATCGCGTCTTCCTTGCTCAAATCCTTCTCGTCTCCAGTTCTTCCGCTCTCTCCGGGGGACAGGCTGGAAAGCCTGCCCTACGGCTTGGTCAGGACCCAGGGACCGTTGCCGGTGACCGCCACGGTGTGCTCGAAGTGCGCCGATAAGCAGCCGTCGTCGGTCACCGCAGTCCACTTGTCGTCCAGCACCCGGGTCGCCGGCCCGCCGGCATTGACCATAGGCTCGATGGCCAGGACCATGCCTTCCTTCAGGCGTGGATTCGGACCACCGCGAAAATTCGGCACCTGGGGATCCTCGTGCATGGACCGCCCGATGCCGTGCCCCACAAACTCGCGCACCACCGAGTAACCGTGCCCTTCCACGTGGTCCTGAATCGACCCGCAGATGTCGTGCAGGCGGTTCCCGGCGCGCGCCTTCTCGATCCCGATCCACAACGACTCCAGGGTCACATCCATCAGCCGCTTCACCTGCGGGCCGATCTCACCCACCGCCAACGTTGTCGCCGAGTCGCCGTAGTACCCGTTCAAACTCACCCCAGTGTCGATCTTCAGGATGTCTCCGTCCCGCAGCACGCGGCGTGCCGACGGGATCCCGTGAATGATCTCGCTGTTCACCGAAGTGCACAGCACGCAGGGGAAGCCGTGGTAGCCCTTGAAAGCAGGCTTGGCTCCGGCATCCCCCATCATTCGGACCGCGGCGTTCTCCAGGTCCAGGGTGCTCACTCCCGGCCGCACCATCGCCGCCAACTCGCCCAAGATTCGATTCACCAGCAGACCGCTGGCGCGCATCTTTTCGAGTTCCGCAGGCGACTTCAGGATGATCTTCATGCCTGCGCGCGGCCCGCCAAGCGGGCATCCAGCAACTGAAAAATCTCCACCGTCAACTCTTCCGGCTGCTTGCCGCCGTCCAATTCGTAGAACAGGGTGGCCGACTTCCGGAACTGTTCCACCAACGGCGCGGTCTTGGCCTCATACGCCGCCAGCCGCTCCTTGATCACATCTTCACGGTCATCTTTGCGGTGCTCCAGGGGGGAGGCATCCAGGTCGCAGACACCCTCGCGTGCCGGAGGCTGCAGGTAGATGTTATAGATCCTTCCGCACTTGGGGCAGGAACGGCGGCCCGTCAATCGGCGCAGCAATAAATTATAGTCCGTCTTCAAGTTAATCACAAGGGGAGGCTGTTTCCCCATCCGCTGCAGGATCTGTTCCAGCGCCACTCCCTGCTCCAGCGTCCGCGGATAGCCGTCCAGCAAACAACCCCGCGCACAGTCGGGAGCATGCAGTCGCTCATCCACCATGCTGTTCACGATGGAGTCGGGCACCAGATCCCCGCGCTCCATGATGGCCTTGGCTTGCAGCCCCAGGTCCGTGCCCCGGCCTACATGGTCCCGGAACATGTCGCCGGTGGAAATCTGCGGTACCCCGTAACGCTCCACCAGAGGCTTGACCTGCGTGCCTTTCCCGGCGCCCGGAGGCCCGAGGAAAGCGATCACACCAATCGGAGCCGTCTGTACGTTCAACAGTACCCTCGCAGCCATAGTGTTCTCCTTTGGTGGCCGGGGGCTTCAGACCCGGCCGTCTTCGCAGGGTGCATCCCCGCGACCAGAGAACCCCTCTCTCTAAGCAACACAGCGCGGCTAGCCGCGCCGTCCTCGAATTCTGCCGCTGCGTGGGGCGAACCCCTCGTAGTGGCGCATGATCAACTGCGCCTCCACCTGGTTCACCGTATCCATAGCCACGCCTACGATGATCAACAACGACGTTCCGCCAAAGTAGAAATTCACGCCCAGCCCGTTCAAGATGAACTGCGGGAAGTAGGAATCGAAGAACCTTCCCAGCCCGCCCGGCAGATGGTGCAGGTGAATGCCGGCGATCATCCATTCCGGGATCAACGAAATCAGCGCCAGATATGCGCCGCCCACAAAGGTGATGTGGGTCAGGATCTTGTTGATGTAGTCGGCGGTGTTCTTGCCCGGCCGGATGCCGGGGATGAACCCGCCGTACTTGCGCATGTTGTCCGCCACTTCCGTCGGATTGAAAATAATCGAGACGTAGAAATAGGCGAAGAAAACGATTCCCGCCACGTAGAGCACGGTATACAGCGGCTCTCCCCAGCGCAACGCTTCAAACAGCTTCTGGAATCCCGTGGCGATCTGCCCGCTAAGCGTATTGATGTCCGGATTGCGGGGCAGGAGCACGCCCAGGGTCTGCGGGAAGGTCAGGATGGAGCTGGCGAAGATCACCGGGATCACCCCGCCGGTGTTGACCCGCAGGGGCAGGTGGGTGGACTGGCCGCCCATGACTTTCCGGCCGATGACCCGCTTGGCGTACTGCACCGGAATGCGCCGCTCGCCGCGCTCGACCAGGACGATGAAAGCCACCACCGCAATCATCATCGCCAGGATCATCAGCAGGATCAGGAAATTCCATTCCCGGGTGACGAAGACTTTGTCGAACAGCTCGGTCGTGGCGCGCGGCAGGCCGATGATGATTCCGGCAAAGATGATCAGGGACATCCCGTTGCCGATGCCGCGCTCTGAAATCTGCTCGCCCAGCCACATGATGAACGCCGTCCCGGTGGTCAGCGTGATCATGGTCATCAAGGTGAAGCCGATCCCGGGATTGGTGACGAAGGCCTGGGAAGTTCCGCCCGACGGCCGCGACAGGGCGGTGGCGATGCCGATCGATTGAATGGCCGCCAGCACCACGGTCAGGTAACGTGTCCATTGGGTGATCTTGCGGCGACCCAGTTCGCCTTCCTTCTGCAGCTTCTCCAGGTACGGCCAGACCACAGTCAGCAACTGGAGAATGATGGAGGAGGTGATGTAGGGCATGATGCCCAGGGCGAAGATGGTCAGACGGCGGAAGTTCCCGCCGCTGAAGATGTCCAGGAATCCGAAAATGGTTCCGCGGTTCTGCTCGAAGAAGGCTTCCAGGGCGGCCACATTCACCCCGGGAGTGGGAATGAAGGCGCCGATACGGTAGACGAACAGCAGACCCAATGTGAACAGGATCCGCCTGCGCAGATCGGGAATGCTGAAGATATTGCGGATCGTCTGAATCATTTCCAGCCTTCCTCCGTTAAGCGGCCGCCTCGATCAACTCGGCCTTGCCGCCCGCAGCTTCAATCTTCTTCCGGGCACTCTC
>CAYPHP010000034.1:0-13783 GCA_964410045.1 uncultured Acidobacteriota bacterium
CAGCGCTCGATGGCCAGCGATTCCACCACGTCGCTGAACTCGCATCCGCCGTAGTAGCGCTTGCCCGGATAACCCTCGGCGTACTTGTTGGTGAACACCGATCCGGTGGCTTCCAGCACGGCCTCGGAAACGAAGTTTTCGCTGGGGATCAGTTCCAGTTGCAGGTGCTGGCGGTCGGTTTCATTCTGGATGGCAGCAAAGACGTCCGGGTCCACCGCGGCAAGCGGTTTCGACATGGGATGCATAAGAGCATTCTAGACGCAAAGCAGAGGCTTGGCCACAGAGACACAGAGCCGATGCGCGTTGACGACCTGCGTTGATCCTAACGGATCGCCAGTGTGACCCTGTTGCTCTCGATTCCGTTCTGCGTGAGGAACAACTCCGCCGATCCTGCGGCTACGCCCTCGGGCACCTGTACGTTCACCTGATACAAGCCCGCCAAGCCCGGCGTCAGTCCGGCAAACTGGACCGTGGCGGTACGCCCGCCGATGGTAGCGGTGACGGGAGCCGTTGCAGTCGCGGGCGGGCTGCCGGGAGACGCCTGTCCCGCGGCTACCGGAGGCTGAGTCGCGCCCAGACCCGTGCAATAGATCACCACTACGTCGCCCGCCCGGGCTGGATTGGTGGAGTCGGCCAGGCGATCGCCCAGGAAGATCACGCCCTGCCCCTTTCCATCGCTGGACGTGGTGAAGATGCCGGGGCTCGCCGGCGCCAACGTGATGCTCTCTGGAACGGTGAGTTGTCCTTGTACCTTGACCATCGCCTGAACCCTGCTGTTGGGAGCAAGGCTGGACGGAATCTGGACGTTTAGCTGCCCGCTGTGGACATAAAACAATGGCGCATCCTGGCCTGCGATACTCACTGTGGCGCCGGCCAGCGTCGTGGGCAGAGGCAGGCTGGTGGATCCGCTTTCGCCGGTGGCCAGGTTGCGTCCAAACAGCGCGACGATTCCGCCGGGCGCCAGGGGTGCGCCCTTCGCATAGCTGGCAGACTGCACGATTCCGCCCGGGTAGATCGCCGGCGCGGTGGGGTTATCGTCGACGCGGCCCTGCATGGCCAGCTCCGCGCCTTGCATCTGCGAGGCCGAGGCCCGCACCTTCACCGTGACTTGCGACTGCGCATGAGCAGGCTGCCAACTCGCGTGATAGACGCCGCCGCCGACGTGGATCAACGCCAGCGGGGAGTCTCCGTTGGAGAACGACGCCACCACCGTCGCCGGTGAAGAGTTCGTGGTGTTGGGAATGGTGTTTCCGCAGTCATCGCGGACTTCAACTTCAACGGTTCGCGGCCAGCCCGTGAGTACCACGAAATTGCTGTCCAGGACCCGGCCGACCATGCGCAATTGCTGCGGGACACAGGTAGCGGCGGAGCCCAGATGCTGCGCGGCGACGCCCGTGGTTCCCGCGGGCAGCACCTGGAACAGGACATTGATCACCTGCGCCGGAGTGCTGTCGCTGAATAAAACGGTCATGGCCCCGCGGTAAACGCCGGCAGCCAGCGTCCCTGGCGTCGTCTGCAGAGTCATGGTTTGGGCCGCCGTGGGAGCAACCACCACGGAACGTGGCCCGGCGTCCAGCCACGACGCGCCGTCGAACGTGCCCAGCACGGCGCGAGCTTCCACGTTGCCGGGCGAAGCCGTGGCCAAACGCACGGTGCGAGTCAGCGGCACGGTGGACCCGGCGGCCGACGCGAAGATCAGCCCGTTGGGGCGCACTTCGGCCGGTTGCGTGCTGCCGCGCGGCAACACCGTCAGGTCCACGCTTACCGTCTGTGGGGAATTTGTGGCTCCGGGAGCCACCACACGCACGTAGCCGCTGTAGTGCCCGGCGGCCAGCCCGGTGGCGTCGGCGATCACTTGGACCAGCGGCACCGTCACCGAATTGGCCGTGCTGGTGCCGCTGCCCGGCGAGAACTGGATCCAATCGCCTCCGGTCAAGGTACTTTTCTCAAGAGTCCAGTTCATCTGACCGTCGCCCAGGTTCAAGATGCCGAATTCCTGCGATGGGGTTGCCGCGCCGCCCTCGACGGCGGTGAATTGCAGTCCGCTCTGACTGGCCAGGATGCTCTGCGACAGGGTGGTGATCCGCAGGACCACCGGCACGGTGACCGTTTCACCCGTGGTGGAACTGCTGACACGCAACGATCCGGGATAGGTGCCAGCGGTCAGGCTCCGGACGTCCACTTGTGCTTGCACGGTTGTTGGGGAAGCCGGCGAGACCGTGCCTGACGTCGTGGACGCGGAAAGCCATGAGCCGGTGACGTCGAGCCGCCAGGCCAGCGATCCTCCTCCTGAATTGCTAATACGGAGGGAAGCGGGTGACGGACTGCCGCGGCCCTCGGGAATCTCGAAGTCCAGCGCCAACGGCTCGACGGCCAGGCGCGGCAGGGCTGCGGCGGCCACAGTCAAAGTGACCGCGAGGTTTTGCTCCGAGGCTTGGGATCGCACGCGGATCGATCCCTGATACGTGCCAGCGGCCAAGCCACTGAGGTCGACTGCGGCTACCGCCACGGCCGGCGTGACGCCGCTTGCGGGCGACACGGTCAGCCAGTTCCCTCCGGAACTTGACGCCTCCCAGCTCGCCGCGCTACCTGCGCTGTTTCTGATCAAGACGGTCTGCGGCGGCGGGTTGGCGGCTCCGGCTGTGCCTGCAAAACTCAGCGATACCGGACCTACCGAGAGCTGGACCGCCACGGAAGGAGTTACCGTCAACGTCACGCTCGCGGTGCGCGGAGAGTTGCTCACTCCCGTCGCACTGACGCTGATGCTGCCCTGATACGTTCCGGCCGCCAGGTTCGAAGTGTTCGGCGCCACGCTGACAAACGAGGGCGCCGTGCCGTTCCTCGATAGCGAGAGCCACCCGCCTCCGCTGGTGGTCTGCCCTTGCGCGTTCCAGTTCAACGTTCCGCCGCCGGCATTCTTGATGATCAAAGTCTGTGGCGCAGGGTTGCCGGATCCAGCGGCAACCTGGAAGGCGAACGAAGCGGGCTCGATCGAGATTTGCGCGGGCGCCGGCTGAACCGTCAGAGTCACCGCGACCACTTGCGTCGAAGGCGGCGTCGCCGACTGCACGGTAACGGCGCCGCGATAGGTCCCGGCCGCTAATCCAGCCAGGTTGACGCTGACGCTGGCGGTGCCGGGTGTGGTCCTCGCTGATTGGGAAACGGCGAGCCAATTGCCGCCGTCCGTTGTTGAGGGTGCGGCCGTCCAGGTGAGCGCGGAGCCGTCCGAAGTGTTCACCTGCACGGTTTGCGCCGCGGGATTCGAGGCGCTTTGCTGTCCCGTGAAGCTCAAGGTCGCCGGCGTCGCGGTCAGGTTGACCGTCGCCGTGCAGACCCGGTTCACCGTCTGCCAGGTCACGTTGTAGGCGCTTGTGTAGATGCCGAAGTAGTCTTCCACAACGGCCAGATAGGTGCCGGTCGCTGCCAGGGTGCCGTCGTAACGTCCAGTGGTCGTGGCAGTCAAACGCCTGCCACTGGGCTCGAACAGGAGCAGGTTTAGCGTGGCGCTGCCGGAGGTCCGGTTGCAACGGATGGTCACCGCGTCTCCCTGCAACGCGGAGAAAGAGTAGAAATCGCGCTGGCCGGCCGCGCTCAGGTTTCCCGCCGTGGACTGCCCGCAGCTGAGCGGGACCACCGATCCGCAGGGATTCAGGATCCGCTGCAGCGACAGCATGTAATTGCCCGCGTAGACGCCAAAATAGTCGCTGACCACAATCAGGTAGGTCCCCGCAGCCGGGAGCGTTACATCCGCATCTCCGGTGGTGTTGTCGGCCAGATGAGCTCCCGTCGGCCTGTAGACCTCCAGACGGAGCAGCATGCTTCCGGAAGTCTTCGAGAGTCCGATTGTGACCGGCTCAGCGCCGGCGGCGGTGTAGCTGTAGATGTCGATTCCGCCGGCTACCAGCGTGCCGGTCACGTTCCGGCCGCAGGCCAGCGGCAGGGTCGAGCAGGGCGCGTTCAGACGTTGCCACAGCAGCGTGTACGTTCCCGTGTAAATGCCGAAGTAGTCGCTGATGATCAGGGTGTAGTTTCCGGTGACGGTGACGGTGAGATCCGCCTGGTTGAGGGTCGATGAAGAAACCTTCTTTCCGGTAGGGTCGTAAAGCTCCATCTGCAGGAGTGCACTGCCGGAGGTGCGTGTCCAGCGGATGGTCAACGCGTCGTTGGCGGAGGCCGCCAGCACGTAGGTCTTAAGCTGGCCCGCGGCAAAGTTGCTGCTTACCAGTTGCCCGCAGGCGAGCGTGGTCTGCGCTTGAGCCAACCAGGGAAAGGAGAGGAAGAAGGCGAGCAGCGTGAACCACCGTCCGGGCATCCTGGGAGCCATGCCCCCTGCTTTCTGCCCAGACCCGCAACCCCGAGGGTATTCTAGCCCTTTCTGCCCCGCAAGGAAGAGGCCCGCCAAGGGGCCCCGGGCCTAGTGACTGTCTAATCAACAACTATGCTACAATATGTAGAAGAAAGGCCTTGACAGGCCCCTATATGTAGCGTAGTTTGGCCAACGGGCTTGTTAAGGGACCATCAACCACAGTTGATGAAAGAGGGAGGTTGCCATGGGTGAGGTTGCCGTCAATTTGGCCGTCAGCGTCGAGCAAGAGCGCTCCGAGCGCCCCAACCGGGGGATCCGTTTTCCGAGGTTCTTTACCACCGGAAAAGTCTCTCCTTATGAGGAGTTGGTCTGGGATCGGCGGCTGGCGTCCATCGGCAACGACAAGGGCAAGGCGATCTTCGAGCAGGCCGACGTGGAAGTGCCCAAAGACTGGTCGCAGACGGCCACCAACATCGTGGCCAGCAAGTACTTCTACGGCAAGCCCGGAACCAGCGAGCGCGAAACCAGCGCCCGGCAACTGATCAGCCGGGTGGTGAACACCATTACCGAGTGGGGCTTCCAGGGCGGATACTTCGCCACGCCCGCCGACGCCGAGAATTTCCGCGACGATCTGGCGCACCTGATGCTGACCCAGAAGGCCAGCTTCAACTCGCCGGTCTGGTTCAACGTGGGGACGCCCAAGAAGAGCTACGGCTGGGTCTGGGACCTGGACGACAGCCGGGTGCGCGAAGTCGGCCGCGCGGAGCGCCGCCCCCAGTGTTCGGCGTGCTTCATCAACTCCGTGGACGACAGCCTGGATTCCATCCTGAAACTGGCCAAGACCGAGGGCATGCTCTTCAAGTTCGGGTCGGGGACGGGCACGAACATCTCCTCGCTGCGCGAGCACAAGGCCCCGTTGAGCGGCGGCGGCAGCGCCAGCGGACCGCTGAGCTTCATGCGCGGCTACGACGCTTTCGCCGGAGTCATCAAGAGCGGCGGTACCACGCGCCGCGCCGCCAAGATGGTGGTGATGAACATCGAACATCCCGACGTGGTGGAGTTCATCGAATGCAAGGCCAAGGAAGAGCGCAAGGCCTGGGCCTTGATCGAAGCGGGCTATGATTCGGCCATCGACGGGGAAGCCTACAGCTCCATCTTTTTCCAGAACGCCAACAATTCGGTGCGCGTCACCGACGACTTCATGCACGCCGTGGAAACCAACGGCGACTGGACCACCAAGCGGGTGGCCACCGGAGAGCCGGTGAAGACCTACAAGGCTCGCGACCTGATGCACAAGATCGCCGAAGCCACCCACCAGTGCGGCGATCCCGGCATGCAGTTCGACACCACGGTGAATCGCTGGCACACCTCCAAGAACACCGCGCGGATCAACGCCTCCAATCCCTGTTCCGAATACATGTTCCTGGACGATTCGGCCTGCAATTTGGCTTCACTGAACCTGATGAAGTTTCAGACGGCGGGCGGCGGCTTCGACGCGGAGTCCTTCCGGCATGCCGTGGACACCATGATCGTGGCCCAGGAAATCCTGGTGGACAACGCCAGCTACCCGACTGAAAAAATCGCCCGCAACTCGCACGACTTCCGGCCGCTGGGCTTGGGCTTCGCCAACCTGGGCGCCCTGCTGATGGCCTCCGGCCAGCCCTACGACAGCGATGGCGGGCGGGCTACCGCAGCAACGGTCAGCGCGATTATGCACGGCCAGGCCTACCTGACCAGCTCGCGCATCGCCGCGGCCCTCGGTCCGTGCCCCGGGTACCCGGTAAACCGCGAGCCTTTCCTGGACGTGATCCGCATGCACCGTGCCGCGGTCAGCGACATTCAAGCGCGGCACGTGGATTCCGAGCTGCTCGATTGTGCCCACCAGGTGTGGAACGACTGCCTGGCCAGCGGCGAGCGCCACGGCTATCGCAACGCTCAAGTGACCGTGATCGCGCCCACCGGCACCATCGGTTTCATGATGGATTGCGATACCACCGGCATCGAGCCGGATCTCGCGTTGGTGAAGTATAAGAAGCTGGTCGGCGGCGGCGTGATCAAGATCGTCAACAACACCGTGCCGGCGGCCCTGCTGAAACTGGGCTACACGCCCAACCAGGTGAGCGACATCGTCGGCTTCATTGACGCTGAGGGCACCATCGAAGGCGCTCCGCACTTGAAGCCCGAGCATCTTGCGGTGTTCGACTGCTCCTTCAAACCCGCCAAGGGAATCCGTACCATCCATCACATGGGCCACGTCCGCATGATGGCCGCGGTCCAGCCGTTTGTTTCCGGCGCCATTTCCAAGACCGTGAACCTTCCCGAGGAAGCGGCGGTCGAGGACATCATGGACGCCTACATGCAGTCCTGGAAGCTGGGGCTGAAGGCGGTGGCCATCTACCGTGACGGCTCCAAGAAGACCCAGCCGTTGAACACCAGCAAGCATGATAAGAAGGAAGACAAGGTGGAAGAAGAAGCGAAGCCGGTCGCGTCCTCCGGCGTCATCCGGCGCAAGTTGCCGGTGGAGCGCGAGTCGCTGACCCACAAGTTTTCCATCGGCGGCCACGAAGGCTACATCACCGTCGGCAAGTACGAAGACGGCACGCCCGGCGAAGTCTTCATCACCATGGCCAAAGAAGGGTCCACAGTCAGCGGCCTGATGGATTGCTTCGCCACCGCGATCTCCCTGGCTTTGCAGTACGGCGTTCCGCTCAAGGTGCTGGTGGACAAATTCTCCCACGTGCGCTTCGAGCCCAGCGGCTGGACCGGCAATCAGGAAATCCCTTACGCCAAGTCGATCATGGATTACATCTTCCGCTGGCTGGGCTCAAAGTTCATCGGCCCTGAGTACAAGCAGAGCGAGGTCCAAGTCAACGGATCGATGGGCGTGATGAAGCCCACCGAGCCCGAGCCACAACTGGACCTGCCCATGATGCAGTTGCCCGTGGTCAGCGACGCTCCGATTTGTTCGGAATGCGGCAGCATCATGACCCGCAACGGCGCGTGCTATAAGTGCGAGAACTGCGGGGGGACGTCAGGCTGCTCGTAAGGCGGATCTTAGCCACAGAGGCACAGAGGGAAAGCCTACTGACCGGTTTCGACGGTAAGTTTCAAGCCCATTGCCTTGGTCACGGCAACTAGTGTGGAGAGTCGAGGATTGCCGTGTGCCGACAACGCCCGGTAAAGGCTCTCGTGCTCGACACGTGCAGCCTTCGCCACCTTGGCAATCCCTCCTCTTGCTTCAGCTAAGTGGCGCAGGGCGAGCAGGAGCACGCGGGGTTCATCTTCAACTTCGAGTGCCGCCCGGAGATACTCTGCTGCGAAGGACGGGTCTGCGCGAAGTTCCCGGACCAACGCTCCGTCATGGGAGACGCTGGCCTTGTGTTTCATGGCTTGCTCGTCCTCTCTGTGTAGTCTCTGAGGTAACCTGCCGCGAATGATACAGCGGGTATCCAGGACCTTCGTCGATGCGTAGCTCCTAAATTCCCTCGTGCAGCGCCTCTCCGTGCCCTCTGTGCCTCTGTGGCTAGCTTGTCCTCTGCACTTCCACCGCCGTTCCATACGCGAGCACTTCGGTCACGCCCTGCATGACCTCATTGGCGTCATAGCGCATCGCGACCACGGCGTTGGCACCGCGCTCGGCGGCGTGCTGCAGCATCAGCTCAAAGGCTTCCTCGCGGGTCTTCTCACATAGCTCTGTGAACAAGGTGATGTTGCCGCCGACCAGGGTTTGCAGACTGGCGCCGATGGTGCCGATCACACTGCGCGAACGGACCACGATCCCGCGCACCATGCCCAGGCTGCGCACGATCCGGTAGCCGGAGAGTTCGTTGCCTGTGGTTACCATGTTCAGATCAACGCGGTTCATAGCGAACCTCCTATTCGAGCGTCTCGGGCGTGATCAACCAGCGCAGCAGCCAATTGCCGGCGGTGGGATTGCGCTCCAGACACGCCATACTTGCCGGCGGGAACACGACCAGCGGCTTGGTGTCGTCATCCAAAAGCAGCAGCGAGGCGAACCGTTCCAGGTGCGGCAGGTGGCCGACCAGGATGATGTCGCCGCCGGGTGTGTCCAGCAGATGGTTCGATTCTTCTGGGTCGTCGTTGGGGTTCAGGCCCGGGACTTGGCGGACGTGCTTATGACCCAAGTGCTGCGCCAGGATCGCGGCCGTCTCCTTGGCCCGCAACTTATCGCTGTGGTAGATGTGCTGGGGATGGACTTTCGCGCGTACCGCGGCCCGAGCGACGCGTTCCACATGCCGGCGGCCCTGCGCGGTCAGCGAGCGCTCTCCGGCAGCCTCAGCTTCTCCATGGCGCACTAGGTAGACGCGCATGCCATGTATAATACTTCTTTACCAATCCCCTCAAGGAGACTACAGAATGCCCACTGAGCGCCCTGGCGCCACCACTATGCGTGGCAATCCCCTCACCCTGATCGGACCGGAATTGAAGGCCGGCGACAAGGCTCCCGACTTCACCGTGCTGAGCAACGACCTGAAGCCCGTCACCCTGGCCGACTCGGCCGGCAAGGTGCGCATTCTGAGCGTGGTTCCGTCGCTGGACACGCCAGTCTGCGACCTGCAGACCAAGCGCTTTAACGAAGAAGCCGCCAAGCTCGGCAACGTGGAGATCCTGACCATCAGCATGGACTTGCCCTTCGCCCAGAAGCGCTGGTGCGGCGCGGCCGGTGTGGACAAGGTGAAGACCGTATCCGACCATCGCGATGCGTCCTTCGGCGCCGCCTACGGGACGCTGATCAAGGAGCTGCGCCTGGAATCCCGCGCGGTCTTCGTGGTGGATGGCAGCGGCAAGCTGGCGCACGTGGAGTACGTCAAGGAAGTGGCCGAACATCCCAATTACGACGCAGCCCTGGCTGCGGCGAAGAAGCTGGCCTAGTACTATTGGGGCTGGGCTGACCGCCCAGCCCCAGTTTTCCCCCTCATTCCTGGCTCCTCCTTCCTCGCCTTGATGTAAGCTAGGCCGCATGAAACGCCACCTGACCCTCTGCCTTGTAATCCTCTGCACGGTTTCTGTCATTGCCCAAACGGCCTATCAACGACCGCCCAAGGAAATTCTGGACGTGCTGGAGGCGCCGACGCCGCCCGCGGTCTCGGTCAGTCCCACGCGGGACTACGTGATCCTGGAGCAGACCTCGCGGTATCCGTCGATCGCCGATCTGGCGGAGCCGATGCTGCGCCTGGCGGGGCACCGCATCAACCCCAAGACGAATGCCGTGCACAATGAACCGCGCATCATCGGCATGACGGTGAAGAAGCTGGACACCGGCGTTGAAACCAAAGTCGCGCTTCCGGCGGGCGCCAAGGCCAGCGGGCCGCGCTGGAGTCCCGACGGCAAACAGTTCGCCTTCACCAACAGTACCTCGGCGGGGGTGGAATTGTGGGTGGGCACGACGGCTACCGCGGCGGTCCGCCGCGTCGCCGGGGTGCGCTTGAACACCACGATGGGCGCGGGCGGCGGGTTTGGCGGAGGTCCCGGCGGTGGTGGCGGAGGCCGCGGCGGACCGGTCCAGTGGATGCCGGGCAGCAAGCAACTGCTGGTCCGCACCGTGCCTGCCGGACGCGGTCCGGCGCCGGACCGTGATGCGCCGCCCACCGGACCGAACATCCAGCAGAGCACCGGCAAGCTGTCTGCCGTGTGGACCTTCCAGGACCTGCTCAAAGGCGTCCAGGACGAGAAGCTGTTTGAGTATTACTTCACTTCCCAATTAGCCCTGGTGGATGTGGCTACCGGCACTGTGACTCCGGTCGGCAAGCCGGGCATCTTTGATATCGCCGACGCCTCGCCGGACGGCAAACACCTTCTTGTTTCGCGCATTCACAGGCCGTTCTCCTACCTCTACACCAGCAGTTTCTTCCCCAAGGACATCGAAATCTGGGACCCGACGGGCAAGCTGGAGCACAAGGTCGCCAGCCTGCCGCTGGCGGATTCGACTCCGGTTGACGGCGTGCCCACAGGTCCGCGGCAATTTCAGTGGAAGTCTTCCGAGGCGGCCACGCTGGTGTGGGCCGAGGCCCTGGACGGCGGCGATCCGAAGGCCAAGGTTCCGCATCGCGACCGCCTGATGACGCTGGCTGCGCCGTTCACCGGCAGCCCGCAAGAGGCCATCAAGCTAGAACAGCGCTTCGCCGGTCTGCAATGGGGCGAGACCGGGATCGCCCTGCTGCGCGACAGTGAGCGCGAGCGCCGCCGCACGCGGACGTACCTTTGGGAAGCCGGCGCTGCGCCCAAGCTGATTTTCGACCGCGGTCAGCGCGACCGCTATAACGATCCCGGGAATCCGATAACCAAGACCCTGCCGAATGGTGAAGTGGTGTTGATGCAAAGTGGAGACAACATCTTCCTCACCGGCCTGGGATCCTCACCGGATGGCGACCGTCCATTCCTGGACCGCTTCAACCTGAAGACCTTGCAGAAGGAGCGCTTGTTCCGTAGCGATTCGGAGTCGTATGAGACGGTAGTGGCGCTGCTCGACGCCGACGGCTCGCGCATCGTGACCCGCCGCGAGAGCCGCACCGATCCGCCAAACTACTTCATTCGCCGCGCCGGCAGCTCAAACCGGCAGGCGATTACCACGTTCAAAGACCCTTCGCCGCAGATCCGCTCGATCAAGGGCCAACTGGTGAAGTACAAGCGGGCCGACGGTGTGGAGTGTTCCTTCATCCTCTACCTGCCGCCGGATTACAGGCCAGGGACCCCATTGCCGACGTTTATCTGGGCCTATCCGCTGGAGTTTGAAGATCCCTCGACCGCCGGGCAAGTCAGCGGGTCCACGCAGCGCTTCTTCCAACCGAGCGGTCCTTCCCACCTGCTCCTGGCCTTGCATGGCTACGCTGTGTTGGACAACGCTTCCATGCCGGTGGTCGGCGATTTCCGGACCGCCAACAACACTTACGTCGAACAGATCGTGATGAGCGCGAAAGCGGCGATTGATAAGGCCGTGGAGATGGGCGTCACTGATCCCAAGCGCGTGGGGGTCGGCGGGCACAGTTATGGCGCGTTCATGACCGCCAACTTGCTGGCCAACAGCGATCTGTTCAAGGCTGGCGTGGCCCGCAGCGGCGCATACAACCGGACGCTAACGCCGTTTGGATTCCAGAGCGAGCGCCGGACGTTCTGGGAAGCCCCGGACATTTACATCAAGATGTCGCCGTTCGCCCGCGCCGATAAGATCAAGACGCCTATCCTGTTCATCCACGGTGAGGCCGACAACAACTCCGGGACCTTCCCAATCCAGTCGGAGCGGATGTACGCAGCCGTTCGCGGCCACGGCGGCACGGCCCGCCTGGTGATGTTGCCGCACGAATCGCACGGCTACGCCGCCAAGGAATCAGTCGAGCATACGTTGGCCGAGACGGTGGCCTGGCTGGACAAGTACTTGAAGGATACGGTCAGCGCGTCGGTGCGATAGGACAATACGTAGGGCAGGCATTCTTGGCTGCCCGCTTACTTCTTGACCGGAATGTCCAAGGAGCCCACGGCTCCCGTGGCCATGTCCCGCACGACCACTCTGATCTGCGCGGTGCTGGGCGGCATCTGAAATCTCGCGCTGATGCCGATTCCGGTCTTCAGCATCGATTCGTAGTCCTTGGGAGCGAGCGTCAGGTCGGCGGGCTGGTGTTCGCTCAAGAGCACTTGCCCTTCCGCCGTGCGCATGACGAAAAACAGGTCCAGGAAGCCGGCGTAGCGGCCTTCCTTTTGCTCGAAGCCGATCTCTTTGGGGTCCATTTCCAGGCCCAAGGTGATCGGGGCCTCCGGCTGGGGACCCGGAATGTAGCGGACCTTGAGTCCCAGCACGGAGCTGGTGACGGGACTGCTGGCGGCCTTGCCGAGGGCGGCGCGACGGTCGTTGTCGTCGTGTTTTTCTTCGGGGAAGGCGATGTAACCGCGGCGATGCTGGATCTCCAGGCCCGGCTTGTTCACCTTCACTTTGAGTTCGCGGAACTGGCCGTTCCACTGCTCGTGATTCGGAGCGTAGGCCAGCACATAGCTGACCTGGCCGTCGTCCACGGCGCGGCGGATGGCTCGATTGATGTCGTTGGTTTCGTAGAAGGCGCGGCCACCAGTGCGTTCCGCCAGCTCATTCATGGTGAAGCGGGCATCCAGGGCCGCGTTGCTGGCCTGCTCCTCGATCCGGCCGGCCAAGTCGATCCCCGGTGTGCCGGGCCGGATGGCCGGTCCGAGGTTGGGATTGCGGACGGCTCCGGCGGTGGACGCGGCGCTCAGGCTCTCACTCGCCCCTTGCGGGGTCATCAGGCCCCGCGCATCCACGGGATAGATGGCTAGGTTGGCGTTGCTGACCGCCCGCGAAGTGCGCTCCATATCCGGCGCGAAGTTGCGGTAATTGATGTTCAGGCCGGCGTTGGACAGCCCGATCCGCAGCGGGAAGCCTCCCGATAGCCAGATCAGGCTCTTGCGTCCAGGCACGCCCGCCAAACGGTTGGCGATGCCCTCAATGGCGCGCAGGGAATCCACGATGCGCGTGGCCGTGTACAGATTCGCGGTCGCTTCCAGGGCCTCCTGCATGCCGTTGGCGAACTGTTGCATCGTGGCGGCGAAGGGGTCGCGGGCTTCCACGCGAATCGCCGGCTCTTCGGCCCGCGCCGCTTCGATGGATCGCGATCCCGTGGTCTGATAGCTGGCTACCGTCTTCAGCAGCGACGCCGTGTCGTTACTGAAGTCGTGAATCAGGCGCAGCCTTCCTCCCATCGTATACAACGCCACGCGGTCCGACGGAGCGAGTTGCTGCAGGAACTTGGTTAACTGAGCCTTGGCGTAGATCTGGTCTTCGATCCGGGTATTCAAGCCGTCGATGAGGATCACGGTCAGGCTGGGGATTTCCGCATCCAGGTCCGGACGGTTGGTAAAAAGATTGGCGGGCCGCGCGGTGGCGCTCTTGGCCGCCTTGACGGACTCCATCGCAAAGAGCCGGATGGGCTGGTCCTTGCCGTTGTCCTGGAGGACGAAGTCTTCCCTCTTGAGTCCGGTCACCGGCTCACCCTTCTTGTCGCGGACGATCACGTTGACCTGAACCAGACGCGTGGTCACGCGAACCACCGGGGCCTGGGCTTGCCCCGCGGCTTCCACGGCGAGCAATCCGGTCAGGAGGAGGCACAGAAACGATCGCATAAGTTCACTTTAAGCCCCGGCTTGCGGGGAAGGCAAAGAAAAAGGGGCTTCGCGGTGAAGCGAAGCCCCCTCAGGGTTAGTGTCAGGCTCGCGGCGTTAGAAGTCGTAACGCAGAGCGAGCTGCATGATGCGGTTGTTGCCCACGATCGAGCTGAACTTGCCGAAGGTGGTCGGCGTGGCCAGGGAGGTTCCCAGGCCGCCGAAGTTGGCGTTGTTGAACAGGTTGTAGGCTTCGGCGCGGAACGTGATGGCATGCCCTTCGGTGATCTTGAAGCGCTTGACCACCGACAGGTCCATCACGAAGAAGCGCGGTCCCCGGAACGCGTTGCGCCC